>NZ_LBCB01000007.1:140575-168147 GCF_000980515.1 Akkermansia sp. UNK.MGS-1
GGCGGATGTCGCGGCGCGGCTGCTGAACAGGGGAACCGAGAAAAACGGAGCGGGGGATGGTGCGGAACATAATGGCCGCAAGTTCAGGATTCCCGCCGCGGACGAAGTTCCCGCCCCGGTTGTGCCACAGCTGCAGGACGCTGCGGAAAAGGGGCTTAAAACAGGGAATGACCTGATGAACGAATTAATGAATTGGTAACCCGTTTTTTGCAGATGAAAACTTATCCCTGCCAAATGGTGCAGGCGGTCGCCGTTATCGTGGAGCGTATCGCGGATACGGCTTTCCGCGCTACCCTTCCGAATGGCAAAACCGCTGTGGCTTTTGTAGAAAAAAAGAACGCTTCCCTGAGGGAGCTGCTCAAGCCGGGCGACCGGGTGAACGTGACGATTTGCCCGGCGGATTTTGACCGCGCCCGAATAGACGGCATGGCGGAATGAGGCGGTGAGTTTTTCCCTTCATCATTGGGGGAAAGAGGCATCGCGCGAGGCAGGAAAACCGCTGTAAAACGGAACTGTCCCCATGACGGGATTCCGGACGGTGAAGAACGGGGGCATGGGCGGGAATTTCCTCGTGCCGGGATGGATGCGGGAAGGGCTTTCCTTTACAGCCGGATGCGTCCTTCCAGAGCCTTCATCAGCGTCAGCGTGTCCGCGTGGCTGAGGCCGGAGCCGGCAGGCAGCCCCTGGGCAGGGCGGGATATCCTGCAATCCATTTCTTTGAGCAGATGGTGGAGGTAGGTGGCCGTTGCCTCCCCTTCCACGTCAGAGCCTGTTGCCAGAATGACTTCGCAATCAGGCTGCCGGGAGACGCGTTCCATCAGGGATTGAATGTTGAGATCTTCCGGCTCCACATCATCCAGAGGGGAAAGCTTGCCGCCCAGGCAGTGGTACAATCCGCGGTAGGCGCTGCTGCGTTCAATGGGGATGACGTCCGTGGCCTGTTCCACCACGCAGATGAGGCGGCTGTCCCGTTCTTCATCCCGGCAGGCGACGCAGGGTTCCCCTTCCGTGCTGAAGAAGCCGCAGACGGGGCAGGGCGTGACGTGTTCCGCCGCCTGGCCGATGGTGCGGGCAATCGCCTCCGCTTCTCCCATGTGCCCCTGGAGCATCCACAGGGCCATGCGTTCCGCGCCGCGGGTGCCGATGCCCGGAAGCTGTTTCAGGGCGGTTACCAGTTCAAGCACGGGGATGGGATAGTCCAGATTATTCATGAGCGGAAGGAGGTTCGGAATGACGCCGGACAGGAGGCGTTTGGGGACAGAGGATGGCGAGCACGCCCGCGCTCCCTGCGGAAAGCAGGCATGGGACGGCATTGAAGAAAAGACCCCACAGCCCCAGCACCGGGGTAAAGCTGGCCAGAAGAAGGAGGAAAACGGCCAGAACGGCCGTTTTGCGGAGCGTGCCGCGGATGAGCAGCAAATCGTAAACGAGGGCCAGCGTCAACGCCATGCACAGCAGGAATCCCGTGCCGGGAGAAAGGGCGGGGGCGTCCGGGGGAAGCAGAAACGGGGCGGAGGCCATGGCTTCCTTCAGCTCCCGGGCCCAGACGGGAGTAAGGCCCAGGTAATAGAGCGCCACGAGCAGGCTAAGCCCGGCTACGGAGAACAGGGCCCAGCGCATGAGCAGAATGTCCTGGTGCGTTTTGGCGGGCATGGCTTTTAAATGAAAAAAGCGGAAGCGCGATGGCTGCGGTGGCCGCAAACATCAGCGCTTCCGCCGGAAAGGAGAGGCCTGAAATGGTCAGGCGAATCGTTTCACGATGACGGAGGAGTTATGCCCCCCGAAGCCGAAGGAATTGCTCAAGACGGCGTCCACCCTGGTTTCACGGGCCTTATTGGGCACGCAGTCCAGGTCGCATTCCGGATCCTGGTTGTCCACGTTGATGGTGGGCGGGATGATGTTGTCCTGCATGGCCATCAGGCAGGCGGCCAGTTCCACGCCTCCCGCGGCGCCCAGGAGGTGGCCGGTCATGGATTTGGTGGAGCTGATAAGCAGCCCGTTTTTAGCGTGGTCGCCGAAAACGGCCTTGATGGCCTTGATTTCGCAGATGTCGCCCAGCGGGGTGGAGGTGCCGTGCGTGTTGACGTAGTCAATGTCTTCCGGCTTCATTCCCGCGTGTTCCAGAGCCATCTTCATGCAGCGGGCGGCGCCGCGGCCTTCCGGGTCCGGGGCGGTGAGGTGGTAGGCGTCCGCGGAGATGCCGTAGCCGACGAGTTCCCCGTAAATTTTTGCGCCGCGCTTTTGGGCGTGTTCCAGCGTTTCCAGAATGACAACGCCGGCGCCTTCGCCCATGACGAAGCCGTCGCGGTCCACGTCGTACGGGCGGGAGGCCCGCTGGGGCTCGTCATTGCGGGAGCTGAGGGCCTTCATGTTGCTGAACCCGGCCACGCCCGTGGGCAGGATGGTAGCTTCCGCTCCGCCGCAGACCATAACGTCGGCATCCCCGAATTTCATGATGCGCCAGGCTTCCCCGATGTTGTGGTTGGAGGTGGCGCAGGCCGTGACGATGGACATGTTCGGACCGCCGAGGCCGTATTCCATGGAGATGAGGCCGGAGGCAATGTTGCTGATCATGTACGGGATCATGAAGGGGGACACGCGGGCAGGCCCCTTGGAAAGAAGCGTGGCATGCTGGCTTTCCAGCGTGCCGAGGCCGCCGATGCCGCTGCCCACCATGACGCCGATGCGGGTTTTGTCCTCCGCTTCCAGATCCAGCCCGGAATCCTTGAGAGCCATTCCGGCAGCGCCCATGGCAAAGTGCGTGAAGCGGTCCACGCGGCGGGCGTCCTTGGGCGTCTTGAAGTACGGGGCGGGATCGAAATCCTTGACTTCACCGGCGATTTTCGTGGAGTAGCCGGTAACATCCATGGATTTGATGGTGTCAATGCCGCTGCGGCCAGCCTTCATGGCTTCCCAGGTGGATGCGAGATCATTGCCCAGGGGGCTGATCACTCCGATGCCGGTGATAACAATTCTGCGGTCGGTCATAATAAGTGTGAGTGGTTGCAAATAATGCTTGAACCAGAATAGGCGACATTGCGGGAAAGTCAAGCTAATCCCCCCTGTTTCCCGGCACGGGGGAAACAGGTTGGGCGGAAAGGCGTATCCTGCTTACGGCAAGGATTTTGCGGGTCAAGGATATTCCCTGTTGCCTGCTGAGGCTCCGGGGCCGTGAACAGATTTCAGGGTAAATTCCGCCGCGGCGGCCGCATCCGGCAGCGCACGGAAGGGCGGCCGGATATTTTTCCCTGCCGCGCGCCTTTAACGGGGGGCATCCGCCGCTATCGGAAGAGGGGCTGCCCGGAATTCCAGGGAAAGGGAATTGACGCAGTAGCGCAGATTCTTCGGAGTCAGGCGTTCTCCATTGAAAATGTGTCCCAGATGGCCTCCGCAGCGGGCGCATGTGATTTCCGTGCGCCGCCCGCCGCCCGCATGGACGCTTGTGACGGCGTCCGGCAGGGAATCATCAAAACAGGGCCAGCCGCATCCGGCATCGAATTTGTCTTCCGACCGGAACAGAGGCGCACCGCATTTGCGGCAGGAATAGATGCCCGGCTCAAAGAAGCTGACGAATTCCCCGGAAAAGGGCGGTTCCGTTCCCTGGTGTTCGATAATGCGTTTTTCCGTTTCCGTGAGGGGGCGGCGCGTGCGGGCAGGGCCGGGATCGGGTACGTCCCGGGAGGCGGGAATCCCTCCATTCACGGCCATGACTCCAGCCACGCCTTCCGCAATCATGCCTATCCATGACGCCCAGTGTCTCCGTTCTTCCTGATCCATATGGCTTATGACCAGGTTGGAGCGGGTTTTGCTCATTCCTGAAACAATATCTTGTGGATATTACCGTTTTTAAGGGGGGAGCCCTGAAAATATGGCAGTCTATGGAAGAGTTAATACTCCAGCTCCAGCCAGAGCTGTTCCCAGATGCCCTGCCGCTGTTCTTCCTGGGGATGGGAGACGGACAGCCCCAGAAGGCGGAATGTACGGTCCCCGGAATCCAGTTCTTCCATCAGGGTGCGGGCCAGGGGGAGGATTCCTTCTTTCTCCGTCAGGATTTCCGGAACGGTCGCGCAGCGGGTCTTCTGGACAAAGTCCGGGAACTTAACCTTCAGGGTAAGGGTGTTTCCCCGGAAGCCGGAACGGGCCAGCCGCCCCGCGAGTTCTTCCGCCAGCAGGGGGAGGCGTTGTTCCAGCGCTTCCGCCCTGGTGACGTTTTCCCGGTAGGTTTCTTCACAACCCACGGATTTGCGCATGCGGGAAGGTTCCACAGGGCGGTCGTCCACACCGCGGGCGAAGTTGTAGAAGATGGCTCCTGTCTTGCCGAAATGCCTTATCAGGAATTCTTTGTCCCGTGCCCGGAGCTGCGCCCCGTTGGTGATGGAAAGGGCGCGCATGCGTTCGGCGGTGGCGTTCCCGACTCCCCAGAAAGCTTCAATGGGAAGTGCCGCGATGAATTTTTCCGCCCGGGATGGATGGATCGTGAACAGCCCGTCCGGCTTGCGGTAATCGGAAGCGATTTTTGCCAGGAATTTATTGTAGGAAACGCCGGCGGAGGCCGTCAGGTGAAGTTCCCGGCGGATTTCCTTCTTAATCCTCCTCGCAATGTCGACGGCCAGCGGAATGCCCGGCTTGTTTTCCGTGACGTCCAGAAAGGCTTCATCCAGGGAAAGGGGTTCCACCAGATCTGTGTAACGGTGGAAAATGGCGTGTATCTGCGCGGAGACGGCCTTGTACACATCCATGCGGTTGCGGGTGAAAATCAGATGGGGGCAAAGCTTGAGAGCCTTCATGGAAGGCATGGCGGAACGCACTCCGAAACGGCGCGCCTCGTAACTGGCCGCCGCCACCACGCCGCGCATTTCCGGCCTGCCTACGGCGATGGGCTTGCCGCGGTATTCGGGATGGTCCCGCTGTTCTATGGATGCGTAAAAGGCATCCATATCCACATGGATGATTTTTCTCTGGTTCATGGGGGCGCTTCATGATTCCTGATGGGGCGGGAAACATGAGGGAATGGGATGCCCCATCATAATCCGGCTTATCCTGCAAGTCCAGTTGGAAGGAGAAGTTCCGGCGGGGAGGTGAAAGAAAGGCGGATTTTTGGGGAACGGGACGATTTAAGTGAAAAAATCTTCCGGGCATGGTAAATTCCGGGCATGTCCAGCGGAATGAAGGAACGCCTGTGCCGGAGCCTGGAAAAGGTGCTGCATGCGGAAACCCGCGAATTGCCTGCCGTAGCGGGGGGAATCCTCCTGTTTTTCCTGTTGTTCCTGGCCTATTCCATGTTGCGGCCGGTCCGGGAGACGATGGGCATTGCCGGAGGCGTTCAGAATCTGCAGTGGCTTTTTACGGCTACTTTCGCCGCTTCCATAGGGGGCCAGTTTTTATTCGGATGGGTTTCCTCAAAGGTGCGGAGAAAGGCCATTCTTCCGTGGACGTACGGTTTTTTCATTCTTAACTTGGCGGTTTTCGCGGCGCTCGTGCTGGCATGCCCGGGAAATGTCTGGACGGCCCGTTCGTTTTATGTGTGGCTGTCCGTATTTAACCTGCTTACCGTTTCCGTGGCGTGGAGCGTGTTGTCGGACGTCATGAAGCCGGGGCAGATGAAACGCCTGTTTGCCCTGATTGCCAGCGGAAGCAGTCTTGGGGCCATGACGGGGCCGGCGGTGACGGCCGCCCTTGCCGGAGTGGCCGGCCTTCTGTGGTTGTTCCTTGCCGCCGCTGTTCTTCTGGCGCTGGCGATGCTGGCGGGAATGTACCTGCACCGCTGGTGTGACGGGAATTCCCCGGAAGATGCGGAAACGGGAGTTCGTCTTCCGGCCGATTGCCGGGAACGCCCTCTGGGAGGGAATCCGTTTGCCGGGGCGTCTGCCGTATTCCGGTCTCCCTTCCTGATGGGCATCGGGCTGTTCATCATCCTGCTGGCCGGGACCAATACGTTCCTGTATTTTGAGCTGATGAGCGTTGTAGCGTCTTCCTTTCCTGATCCGGTGCGCCAGACGCAGGTATTCGGAGTGCTGGACGTTGTTGTTCAGGGGTGTACCATGCTGCTTCAGGTATTTCTCGCGGGACGCATTGTTCGGAAATTCGGATTGGCGGCGTTGCTGGCGGCTGTTCCTGTTCTTATTTCCCTGGGTTTTGTATGGATGGCTTTCGCTCCGGTATTTTCCGTCGTGGCCGTGGTGATGGCGGTACGCCGCATCGGGGAATACGGAATGGTGCGTCCCGGCCGTGAAATGCTGAATTCCGTATTGTCCCCGGAAGAAAAATATAAAGCCAAGAGCTTTATTGATACGGTCCTTTACCGTGGCGGCGACGCCGTCAGCGCATGGCTGAAAAGCTCCTTTAACGTGTTGGGGGCCCATTCTCCGTGGGCCATGCTGGCCGGAGCCGCCATTTCCTTTCTTTGGGCGGTCACCGGATTCCTGCTTGCGAACAGGTTCCGGAAAATGGCCGGAGTTCGGGGAAAGGAATAATCCCCGTGACGGGGAATTCTCCGTCTTGTCCGGATACGGCCTGCTGTTGCACGATATTTTTTCAGGTCAAGGATGGCGTGATGCCCTTAATGTGGCGGAAGCGGCAGGGGGTAAAACAGATGTTTTTTTCTTCCGGTGACAGATTATTTCTGGAATATTTTTTATTTGACGGCGGTTTCCGCCGTGACGCCGACATTCGGATTCTCAATCCGCTCCATGAATTAGCTTAAAGGGAAGATTCCATGTGAAATATATTCTATAGCATAAAATCATCATTTCGATGTTTATCATAATTTATTTATATTGAAAAGATTGTGTTTCTATCAACAAGGTGTCGAGAAAATCAGTCTGTCTAAAAAACAATAGAGGATCCCTGGCACGGAAGGATTTCCTTTTGGAGGAGAAATCATCCTGAAAACAGCTCCTCGATGATACTTAAATTGTTTTCCCACAATATTTAGTATTGATTTCGGATTGAGAATTCGTTATTGGCTTCACAGCCTCTTTGGGTGAAGCAGGCTAGTCATCGTTTCTTTAGACTAATCAATCATTACTCCTATAATTATTTGTTATATTCCTCTGATAATGAAAAAGACACTCATTACGCTCATTGCTCTGGCGGGAATAGCTCATGCCGATTTTATATGGAACGGCGGTGAGAGCATTACTCAGGAGCTTTGGCAGACAGAATCCAGCTGGACCGTCACCGGTTCAGATTCCTGGCCGTCGGCAGGAACCGGTCCCGGCACGCCCAATTCCAACGCATGGTCTCTTATTTCCGTTTCCGGCGCGAGCGGAAGCATTACCCAGCTGGAAGGCTGGACATTGAAGCTTGCCCTGCAAAACGGTGCGGATTTGACTGTAGGGAACGTAAAAAAATTCCAAGGCGGCTGTTCTATTGATATTGATCAATCATCTACGCTGACCTTCAACAGTTATAACGGCGGCAACGATGGTGGGCGCACGACGTTGAACAACTACGGCACCTTTAACCTGGCTTATACCAAGAACCAGGGCGGGGAAGGATTTTACGCCAATCTGGGAGCCACGGGCATCATGAACCTTACTTCCTCCAACGGTAGTTCATATACCGCCAAGATAGCAAGTCTGACCGCTACGCTGACTCTTGACGGAGGCACCGCCAGTGGATGGACTGAGAGCGGGCATCAAATCCTGACCAGAAACCTGGTTACCCTGGGAAGCAATATGTCTTTTGACAGCACGAACACTTCCCTGGAAATGCTCAGCGGTATTGCAGGCATTGATACCCTTACTGCTGTGGACGATTTGACTAATGCCGAAGTAGGTTCTTATATGGTTACCAAGAATGAGAACGGGTACAGCGTTTCCTATGTGGTTCCCGAACCCGCAGCGGCTTCCCTGAGCCTGCTGGGCCTGGCTGGTCTGGCGATGCGCCGCCGCCGCAAGTAACGGCAAACTTGGATTCCTGTTTCCATTCAGCTCCCTTCCGCGGTTAACGGAAGGGAGTTTTTTATTATTTCCCGGAAAGGCGGCGTATTTCCGGAAGACGTCCGGGCGGAACGGGTGAGAGAAGCCGGTAGAGTGCACACGCATGGGCCTGTTTTTCCCCGGAGGATGCCGAACCCGGATTAGTTCCTGCTGTGGTTCTGCAAACCTGCACAAAAGGGCAGGACGCCTGATGTTGCCAAGAATAACCGCTTCTTTTCAAAAGAAGTGGTAGGCCCGGTAGGAATTAATATGTTTATTTAGAATAATATATTATAAAATGTGTTCATTATTGTGATAATGTTGAGCACACGGAAGGATGAAAAATAGTCTGAAATAGGCCGAAAAAGGGAGTCTCCTTGAGCGTAGAGGCTCGAACTGGGTCATGGGTCATCTGTGTTTTTGCATGCATGGAGTTGAAAAATTTCATGCAACTATTCCAACAATGCAACGGGAAAAGTATAGGTTCAAGTAAAAGCCTGCGTGTCTGCCGTAGAGGAAACGCAACGGGGCCGCATTTGTATGTTACGGATTGCAAAAGCTCTTTATGCTTGGGGGGCGGTGGACGCTGATGAACGCATACCCCGTTTGAAAGAAGCTTTGGATAAGGCTGTTGAAGATATCATTGAAAACCAGGGAAAGGAAATCACTCAAGGGAACGTGGGGGACAGTTCATTCCAGTTCGCGCCAGGTTCCATGACTATTGATTTATGGGTGGAAGCTTTGGGGATTGCTATTCGTTCTCTTGAGCATGGCCGGTTTGAAGGAGGGAATAACGTTGCAAGGATAGTGTTTCGATGAAAGCAGGAAATGTCCAGATTTTGGATCAGTTCGGCCGGCCGTTTTCAAGCCGCCCCATTTACAAGAGCGGCAGTTATGATGACGGGCTGCAGCGGCTTCCGAATTATCTCAAAGAACCGGAACAGCTTTCCGGGAACCTTACCCGGAAGAACCTTATTTCCGCATCCCGTCTGTTGTACAAAAATAATGGCGTTGTAAAAGGCGCCGTGAACATGAAGGCTGAATACTCTATCGGGAAAGCGTTTCTGTTCAAATCTCTGTGCAAGAATCCGGAAGTTGCGGCGAAGTATGACGAGTACATCAAGGCGTTTTACAAAGTTGCATGCGTGAACGGAAAGAATTTTCACTCGCTCCTGTATCTGATCTCCACCGCCATCGACATTGATGGGGATTGCTTTGTAATGTTGACGGAAAGCAAGACGGGGTTTCCTCAACTGCAATTTATCCGGGCAAACCGTGTTTGCTCTCCTAAAAATGGCCTTATTGACTCCGGAAAATATAAGGGATTGAACGTGCTGCACGGCGTCATAACCAATCGCATGGGACGTGAAATCGCTTATTGGCTGGACGGCGACGAACCAGGGGGAGGTGAAATCATCCCGGCATCCTCAATACTTCATATCGTGGATGACGACTTTCTTTCCACCTGCCGGGGCGAGCCTCTCTTCTCTCATGGCCTCAAGGAATTCCGATACATTGATGATATCAATACAGCCGAACTTGGGGCCATGAAGATTGCGTCACAAATTGCCCTGGTAAAAAAGAACGAAACGGGAGAAGTTGACATAACGCAGGCTTATGACAAACCGTCCAATAATGGGGAGGTGCTCATCCGGAATACTGGTGATAAGCAAATTGTATTTTTGAAGTCTGAAGATTCCCTTGACTCCCTGAAGATTGAGCGCCCCTCTCCGAACTACATGAGTTTTTCAGAACGGCTTCTGAAGGGCGTTTTATCCGGGGTGGGCGTGCCCTATGATATCGTGGTCAATCCGGACTCAAGCGGCGTTGGGAACAGAATGTCTCTGTCCAAATTTGACAATACCACGCGAGATCGGGCCACGCTGCTTGAAGATGCTGCCAGACTGCTTGTACAGTATATCTTGGCCGTAGGTATCCAGCGGGAGGACATCCCGCACGCGGAAGGCTGGTGGAACATGATGTTCAGCCGCGCCAAGCGTCCAAGCGTAGACATGGGCCGCGACTCCAACAGCCAGTTGAAAGAGTACAATGCCGGTATTAAAAACCTCACAGAAATCTGTGAGGAAAACGGAACGCAGGTTGAGGACCATTTGAGAATACGTGCCAGGGAAGCCGCCATTGCGGAGAAGTTGCGCCGTGAAGCTGAAGCAGAATTTGGAGTAGAAATCTCTCCGGATTATATCAGGAAGTTTTAATGTGATGAAACCGTTATATTGTGAAGAAACTGCATGGCTGGCGAAGATTCGCCAGCGGAAGAGCCTGGAACTGAAAGCCGCAGGGAATCCGGATTTTGACTTCTCATTTTTCATCCAGACACGCCAAAAAGCGCGGGTAATTGGGTCATCCTTGGTGATTGACGTGATTGGGCCTCTATACGGTGACGGCGTGCCGTTGAATGAAGTCCTGGGCGGCACGAATTATCAGTCCATCGTGAAGGAAATAAAGGGTGCTGCCGGGAACATTGATGAAGTTGTTTTCATTTTTGACTCTCCGGGAGGTGACGTGCAAGGCTGTCATGAAACAGCAGAATTGATTAAATCTCTGCCAGTGGAAACAGTGGCTTATGTCAAAGGCATGTGCTGCTCTGCCGCCTATTATTTGGCTTCCGCTTGTGATCAAGTGGTCGTGACGGAAACGGCGCTGGTTGGCAGTATCGGGACGGTCATCAGCCTGTGGAATGCCAAGAGTGAGGAAATATTGACCATCACGAATGATGATGCTGTTTTCAAGCATCCGGAAACCCCGATGAATACGGAGGCAATCGCCTATTACAGGGATTTGTGCAACAAGATCGCCGGGCGGTTTCAGGAATTTGTGGCTTCAGGACGTCCCGGTTTATCTGCGGATGCGTTTTCCGGCAAGGTTTTTGTGGCGGAAGATGCTGTTTCCCTGGGCCTGATTGATGATGTAATACCCTGGGTCGATTTTCCTGGAGTGGTATGAAAACGCAACGGTTTTGTCATAAGTATGGCACTATTCAAGTCTGATCAAAATATCGTTGATGCGCTCAAACAAGAGCTTGCCCCTTTTGGGGCAGAAATGAAGAATGGGATTAAAGAAATCCAATCCTCTATTAAAGATCTTTGTGAGCGTGTCGAAGCCCTGGAAAAGGAGAATGTCAAGCTCCACGCATCCGTTGCCCTCAAGAAAAACCAGCTTGAGGAAGAAGCCGATACGAAGGCGAGCCAGAAGGCCGCTGAAATGGTGGCTGGTATGGGACATAAAGCCGTAGTGGATAAGCCGGAAGACGGCGAAGAAAACTCCTCTATCCTGGAGCAGTACTCAGCTCTTTCCGGAGAGGAACAGAGGAAGTTTTATGCTGCTCATAAGGATGAGTTGGCAAAACTTTGCAAGTAATCAATAACAATATTAACGATTAAAACCATTTTTTAGAATTATGGCTCTTTCAGATGCTCACAAGATAGTTATTCACAGTGAAGTCATTTCTTCTTTGCGTAAAGCTCTGGCTCCGCTGGAATACTTTAAGAAGGATTTCCGAATGGAGTATGCTTCTGAGATTAAATTCAAGAATGTAAAAGCCGCCGGAAATATTACTGAAAACCCTTCTGATTACCAGACGGATAAAGAAAATGAAGGGGATTTAATCCCCCTGTCACTTACTGAACTCCATCAACCCTGGCGCATTACGCCCGCCGAAAAGCGGAATGGGTGGAAATTGGCGGATTTGGCAAAAACGAACGCTACGGCGTTTGCCAATAACTTGAACAAGCGCATACTTTCCCTTGTTACAGCGGATGGAGCCAAGGTTATCGGTACGGCTGACGCTTTCACAAAGCGTAAGTGCATCAACCTCAGCGGAGACGTAGAATCCGACGAACCTCGCCTTTTGCTGGCGCCTGATTATTACCGAGCTATTCTTCCGGAAAATACGACGGAATTCCGGCTTGATGGAGGCGCTTACGGATTTGATTCCATCCATAAGGTCAAGACCTCCGTCTTTGCTGATAACGTAGTCGGTATTTCCTATGATGGAGGTGCGGTTGCTGTTGGTTCCGCCCTTCCGGAGATCGACGAGGCTTTCAAGGATGATATCCATTCCGAGGTCATTCAGGTGGAAGGTCTTGCTGGTCTTTCTATCCTGTTTTGCACTTGGCTTGATTTGAAAACTCGCGCGGAATGGGCTTCTCTGGGCCTGATGTTCGGGGCAAAGATTCTCGAGGCTGACAAGGTGAAAGGATACGTTGCCGCTGCTGTTGCGTCAGATGAAGGCTGATTTTCTTTGTATTCATGCTGGTGTTTACCGTCCCGGATTTGTCCGGGGCGGTTTTTTGTGCAACGCACCGCCATTTGTATGAGATTCACAGAGGCTGCCAACGTTGCTCACCGGAGTATTAACCGGGTATTACCACAGACAAAAATTGTCTACAATGGCCAGACGTACCGGGGGTACATGAATTCCCGGGACATAACCATTGAACGCCAGGAAGGAGGGTATTGCAACCAGCGTGACCGCATCATTCACATCCAGACAGGGGACGCTTTTCAGATTGGGGGGCGTGTGGGGTGCGAAGGGATGAAATTCAAGATTACCGCCGTCACAAGTAATTGTGTTTACAAGGTATTAACTTTATCAGCCGATTTATATGAGTAGCATGGAAGTCCGGATAGATGTGAAAGGAATGGATAGCGCCTTGAAAAAGGTGAAAACGAATATTGAGCGTTTCGGAAATTTATATACTACGTTGCTTGCCTACAATACCGCTAGCGGGATGTGCTTTAACGCCACTCTTCCGCTGGGAAAAAATCGCAAATCAAAGGTTTCCGGAAGAAAATCCGGGGAAGGGTCTGTCAGCCGGGACGTTTCCCGCGCCGGGCGCGGTGTTGGATCGTTTATCAACCAACTAAAGGAAAGAGACATAAAAAGGGCAAGACAGGTTGCCGGCATGCTTTCTTTAAAGGCAGATCCTCAAAAGGCTGCCGAAGTGGCGACGGATGTTTTTGGGCAGGTTGTGCGCTTTTATCAGAGTTACAGCCCGGAATTTCATACTTCTGCCCGGAAGAATGGTCGTGTGTCCTCCTTTACTGGGAATGTCGTGCTCAATAGAAAGAGTACGGAGAACTATAAGAATAAGGTATTCAAGCATATCGGGAAGGCAAAATCAGGGTGGCTGATTAATACTTCTTATGGATGGGCTGCTCGTGCGCCTCAATGGATTGCGCGGCATGGGAAAAACGGGACAATCAAGAAGTTGCCTGATGGAAGTGTCGAAATAGAAAATAATCTGTCTTATGCCTCGGAGGCTATGCTTAAGGCGCTTGTACCGTTTGTCCAAACCAAGGCATTGCAGGCCACGAACTTGAAATTGCACCATGAGTGGCAAAGGAGAAACAGGGTATGATTATGGATCGTGTCATCAGTCATTTGAGGAATTCCGGGTTTACTGTCTACAAAGCCGGGAATAACAGCGACATAGAACGGAAGCCCTGCGTCGTCATAGGCATGGTCGGGTATACTCAGCCTTGGACGCCTTTGCCCGCCAGGGAATATACGCTTTCCATGATTCTGATCAATAACCGGTCTGATTCGGAAATGGAAAGAACCCTTGTGGAGACGTTATTCCGGCTGGATTGTGGTGAACAGTGTGATTTTTTCAATATTACGGATTATTCGGCTACGCTGGATGATGATGACTGGGTAACTACCTGGACATTGCGTTATATTGAAAGATAGTTTTATACTATTTTGATAATCAATGGTTGTACTTCTTGTACCCCTTCATATCCTTTATTTCCGGCTTGGTTATCGTGCCGTTTTAGTCTTTTTACTCACGTTCTGAATGTGGGTTGAACTACGCGTTAAACGTGTTGATGGGGAGCGAGAAATTTTTCAAAGTTTTCATGAACTGAATATTCAGTTCATTCAACAATAAACGATTAGAAAGCATAACATTATGGCTATATCAACAATACCATTCCACCCGCTCGACGCCGAGAATAATCCTCGTTATAAAGTGAAGAAAAAGGACGCACCCAAGATCGTCTGGCATGAGACGGAAGAAACCGGGGCGCATGATTGGGAAGGATACATTCGTATTCCCTTCGATAAGGAATGTGCCTTTACCATTCAGATGGACGACAACGGTTACTTGGAAATCGACAACCAGAAAGTGGTGGAACTCAACGGTAGCAACTCATCCAAGAAAGCGGAGGGTAAGAAGGAGCTCAAGCAAGGTTACCATTATGTCAAGCTCCATCATGAAAATTTGAAGGTTCCGGATGCAATTGCTCCCTATCCCAATGCGGAAGAATTCGTTCCTCAAATGGATGGTGTTGACCTGGAACTTTGGGAAATTGATGCTCCCACGAATCTCTGGAAGATGGAGGATGCCCAAAAACTGCTGAAATGTTACAATGTGGTGGATTATGTCACTATGCCTGATCCTGGACAGGTTTGGGCTTATATTGGGGGGTGGCTCTACCAGGCTCACTTAAAGGAAATTAAGGACAATGTTCCGGAACAATCGCGCAATTATTATAACAGTTGTGCCTTGCGAATGAGTATTGCTCTAAGTTCCTTCGGAAAGGATTTGAAGGGTGAAGCAGGAGCGGAGCTCATAGGAGACAAGGCGAACGCTGATACAATAGGAGGTAAAACCCATGTCATCACCCGTGCACGGGATATGGCTGCTTATGTGCAAAAACTCTTGGGCGACCCTGATTATCCCGACGCCCAGGATAAAGGTTATTGCAGCCCGCAGCCGGGCGACATCATTGTGTTTGCAGGAAATGGCCATGTAGGAATGTGTCCGGGAGACAACATATTCATTGGCAGTTTTCTGACTGGCCCTATTTGGTTAATCAATCGGTCCACATTGAAAGACGCTGAATAATTCATAAACTTCTCTTTCACGGGGCGAATGCTGTTAGAGCGTTCGCCCCGTTTTTTGAACATAATGGGGAAAAAATAATATATACTTTTATGGATAAAACATCTCTCTTTTGCTGTTTGCTTTCCGGTCTGATGGCGTTATCGGTTAGTGCTACGTCTCCTGTTGCCACGCAGGCTGAAGTGTCCGGGGATATTTCTCTCCGTGGTATAGCCAGACTCCTGCAGAAAAGCGATATTGTCTTAGCGGTTGTCATTTATAAGACGGTGGAAACTACCCAGGAGACGATATTCTACGCCCGCGTCATTCAGTCCCTCCGGGGAGACATTCCTGTAGAAGCCCTGGTTCAGTGGAGAGGGGCGGCGAATAATCTCCCTGTGGGCGGCTCTCCTAAAACAGAACTGTATTCGAGTTGTAATCTGAGTTATGTCCTTGCGACTTCAAAGGAGGTAGAAAAACTGCTGGGTACGCCGGAAGATTTTATTCCGGCTGACAGCATTTATGGACTGGCTTCCTACAATTTGGGAAATGACGTCAGTTTTTTCCCGATGACGGAGAGTAACTCAGGCCGCGCCATGAAAAAGCTCCTCCGTATCGAACCGGCCAAAATTACTGAAGAATCGGAGGCGGCCCGCTTCCAGCCGGAATCCGGCGAGTAATCCGGTTTTCTCTCTACGCTTCGATTTTATTTGAATCATCCCCGTTCATGAAATATGAGCGGGGCTTTTTTGTGGAGGAGGTTCATTCTCCTGTTTTTTGGGGGGGGGCGGAAGCGCAACGCACGGCCATTTGTATGGCAAAAGCATCTGATTTTATCCAGCACGGAGAAGGTATTTTCGGGCTCAATTATTCCGGTGAACAGGAATTCGGAGCAATCATTTCTTCCGTTAGTTATTCATGGTCGGCCAAAGGTGATGTAGAACTTACTGGGGACAAGGGATTGATGGAGGGGAACACGCTTTATGATTCCCGCTGTGAAATTACCTGGGAAGCCTATATGAGAAAGACTGGCACGGAAGTGCCCCACATTGGCGATATTGTTGATGTGCATGCTGATGTCTTGAATCTCTGCATCAAGAATTCCGGTGAAGAAATTCCGGCAAAGGTGACTAAGGCCATTTGCAAGAGCGTGGATGTGAAGATGGAGACGCAGAATTATAGGAGTTTCACGGTTAAAGCTACTTATGGTCCTAATATCGTTGCTCTGAATCCGGATATTGCTTCCGAATGACAAATTTAAGGGGGGTGAGCTTCACGCCTCCCCTCCCCTCAAACAAAAAATAATATAATAGACAGAACATGAATAATATAATCAATATTGAAGATATTAATCTCGCCAGCGCTTTGCTCGCTGCTACAGCCCCTATCGCCAAGCGGGCGGAGATAATCATTACAGACCGGGGAGAACGGAAGGTTTTTTATTTTACGGATACCCTGGAGACGCGGGAAATGATCAGGAAGTGGAAGGATCCTGATTTTGTGAAGAACAATCCGGAAGATCCGTTTGCCCTGGTCAAGGCGGCCTTTGATTGCCGCCGCGGCATTCTGTCTGGCCTTTCCCGATTCCGGAAAATAGCCTGCATCCGTTCCAGGGATGGGGAGAAGGTCGCCTTAATTCCGGAGAATTGTCCGGAAGAGGATAAAATGGAAATCATGGGGCGTTTGAACTCTTGAGTGTTGGAATATGATGAAAGATGAGGAAAAAGCCTTGAAGCTCCGTCCCCTGTCTATTGGGAGCATGGAGCTGATGCAGCGGTTTAACTGTGGATTCATGGACGGGAGCATGAATCTGGGCTGCATTGTGGAATATATTTATATTCATACGGAGGATATTGAAACGCTTGAGTCCATGAGCCTTGAAGCGTTTAAGGAAGCCGTCCGAAGATTCAAATATGAATTAAGCCCTGATGAAATGCAGCGTATTTCCTCCCTGGTAGGCCTGCAGGCGCAGCAGGTGGATGAAGCCGCTTTTACTGTTGAGGACTCCAAAAAAAAACGGGAGGGGACAGGCCGGATTATTTTATCCAGGTGGTTTGGGCGATTGCGTCGAAAACGGGCTATCCCTTAAATTACATTAAATATGATATTCCCTACAGCATGATCCTGCAGTTCCTGATGAGCGAGTGTGTTGCAAATGGCGTAAGCTGTTATTACACCCATGCCCGGAAGGTGGATCATGCTGATTTGGAGCGTTTGGACGCTCTGTTTAACAAGCCTGTTGATGTTGAAGAATGAGTGCCGTAAAATTTAAATTCTCCGGAGATTCTTCGGAATTGCTCAAAGAACTGGAGAACATTAAGGAAAAGATCCGCGAGACCTCGGGGCAGGCGGCAAATATGCGTGTTGCTAAGGGCGGTAAGGCTGACGTAGAGGGATTGGGGGCGTCTTTCAAGAAGTTATTGCCTGCAATTACGGCTGCCGGCGCTGCCGCGGCAGGATTTGGGGCGGCATGGAGCGCTGTCAAAACAGGAATCAATGACGCGATGGATGATGAATACATGGCGGTACAGTTATCTTCCTATACAAAAAATATTGAGTCGGCCAGGGATTTGCAGTCCCAGCTTGATCATCTGGCGGCAAATGGCGTTGTTAGCCTGGACGATTTAGGGAAAGCCGCTCAAAACCTGGCCATGCATTTTCGGACAAATAATACGGCTATCATGAGCTGGTCGAAAGTTTTTGCAGATATTGCCGCGTCCGGAAAGATTTCCGCAGAGCAGCTTTCCAATTCATGGGCGAAGGTGATGGCAAACGGATTTGCCGATTCACGGGCCATTAACCAGCTGCAGAATCAGGGCATTCCCATTATCAAGGCTTTGGCGGAAGAAATGGGCGTGGCGGAAAGACAGGTTGTTGAGCTCGCCAAGAAGCGGGAAATTTCCGCTGACCAGTACGTGAACGCCATGAAGAAAATGCGTGACGCGGAATTTTCCGGGAAGAATTCCGCATTGTCTAATACGACCATCGGTTCATGGGAAACGCTCAAGGCTACTTTTGAAAATACTATGGGGGATCTGGTGAGTGATAATGTCTCAAAAACGGCCGGGCTTTTTCAGTACCTGACATCTCGAATAGAAGAGGCCTCCGAGGTTGGTTTTCATTTTTACGCCATGAATCAAGAGAATTTATCTCTTTTTGAGATCATGTTATCTAGAGTTCAGGCTGGTTTTGCTGGTCTTACAGGGATTTTTGTGAATGGAAAGTGGGAAAATCCATATCAAGAGGGGACGTATGACCAAAGGAAAAATCTGATTGATTACGGTTCATCTGATAAAATCAGGGAAGAAATATCCAAGGCCAAAAGCAATGATGAAATTGAGCTTGTTCAAGAGCGGCTAGGTAAAGAATGGGATGATCTTATTAAACAACGCGGCATCCGTCAGAATTATATTGCAAACGATGGCGTAAACAGTGCAGAAGCAAAGGCGGAAATTGAGGCTATTGACAGGATGATTGCCGCCCGTCAAGAACTTCTTGAGGAAATAGAAGAAGGAGTTTTGTGGAGGGAGAATGAGAAGCAATCAATTAAAGAGATCGTAGAAAACAATCAGAAGGAAGCGAGGGCTGCCGCTGATTTGAACGATGCAATGGAGAAGCTTAATGAAACAAGAGATAAAGCAAATAAGCAAAAGCCTAAAAAGAAACAGGATGATTTATCAGTCGATGGTCTAAAGAAACAGCTTGAAGACGAATTAGCCGCTGTTCAACATATTTCCTTGGATGATTTGGAAGAGGAATTGAAATTACTTGAAAAAGAATTCCAAGCAGGAGCTTTAGATTTTAATGCAGCCACGAGATATGAAAAGCTGTTATCCGTGGCTGACTCCATCCGGGAAATTAACGCTCAATTAAATAAAAAGAACAGAGCCGTTAATGATGTGAGACAGGATGCGCAGGAAGAAATTGCCATCATGCAGGCCGAACTTGACGGCGAAAAGGAAAAGCGGCGCGAACTGGAAAAGCAGCGGGATGTGCGGAAGGAAATGCAATCCCTCGTGAAAAGCGGCATGAATGAGCATGACGCCCTGGGGCTGGCGGAACAGAAGGTTTCCCTGACATACAAGATTGAGGACAAAAGGGAAAGGGAGAAAAAGGAAAAAGAGGATTCCAGGGCGCGGGCGCAGGAAATATCCGATGCGTTTAAAACGCGGTTTGACGCAGTACAGCAGACGCTTTCAAGCGTATCCCGTGTGGGGTCTGGTTTCGGTTCCCTCTTTAGCCTGGTGGGAAAGGGGGATGCCGGCCTTTCCGCTGCCGTGGACTCCCTCACAAAGGAAGTGCAGACTTCCAACGGATACCTCAGGACGATTGCGGAAAAGGCCGAGAAAGGCGGTGTTGCCCTCTTTAGCTGACATGAACAAGGATATTAAACACACAGGCGGGTACGGATGGCAGGGAGACTTTGAAGCATCCATGTCTGATGATGGCTCCTGGTCGGCAAGCGTTTCTTACGTGGCGCCCCCCGGGGAGAAATTCACTCCTTCTTACTCTCTGCATTGCCATGTTCCGGGCTTCACGGATTTGACCCTGTCCGGTTACCAGCATTCACGGATGGCGGATTTGTGGAAAACGTCCTGTACCTTTAAAAAAGACGCTCCGCAGGAGGATGAAGAGCCTGACGATCCGGAACCCGGAGATCCGGACACATGGGACTTTGACCCCAAAGACACGAAAACCACCTGGGAATTTACGGCCGGCGTGGCGAGCAAGAGCATCTTTGACCATCCGGATTTCAAATCCATGTTTCAGGATAATCCGGATCTGAAGAAAGCTTATGAAGCAATTATGTCGGGCCGCGTGGATATTGAATCATTGAAGATTGATTCCAGGCTGAAGAGGAAAGATCCGTATGATTTCGGCCTGGGGGGTGTTAAATACTCCCAGGAACTTTCTGACTTGTTCAACAAGATCATTAATAAGGGAATCACTGACTATTACACAAGATCCTGCTCCTATTCCATCACGACCACGGAAGGAAAGGGGCCTGATGCCGCCCTTCAATCATTGATTTCTGCGGGAGGCGGCAATTTCGTAAAGATGGGGGAAGACAAGAATACCTATGGGCGGAACATGGAAACCACGCAATCCTTCTCCCAGATTTTAGAAGAAGGAATTTTGATTATTGGCTCATGATCTGGACAAACGATTTACGGATTAACACGGACATTACGCCGGATGCCGGTAGTCACCAGGCCTACGGGACATACAGAGTGAACCGTACCGTCTCGCAATCGGAAATTGTTCCCATTGCCGGGTTCCGGCGTCCCAAATGGGCGGCCGCGTCAACCAATCCCAATGCTCCCGGCATGGTGGCGACGGGTTATAAAATCTCCCTGCATTCTCCGACAGCTTACAAGGTCACCGTAACGTACTCCTATCCATCCGAAGGTGTCAAAGAGGATGAGGAGGGCAACCCATCCCCGGATGATCCGGAAGGCGGAGGTGAGGCGAGCGAGAAATACAAAGTCAAGATCAGCGACCGTTCAAATATGACTCTTGAACCCTTGCTGAGCTATTACAAGCTGCGGAATCCGGACGGAAGCAGCAAATATCCGGAGGGGGATATGCTGATTCTGGCCGTTTATTTGTCCGGCGGCCTTGTCATGTGCAGCAATGGACAGTACCGGCTGAAATGCGAAAAAGACGAAACGCCGGGACATATTCAATTGCCCGTTACGCCCATCACGCCGTATATCACGCTCGGGTATAAAAAAATATCACAGAACAATACGGTCATCACGAAAACCTACACGGCGCGCCGTGTGGAACCGTCCAAGGTGGAACGCGTGGGTAAGATTGTCCAGGGCGGCGAGTTTGGAGGCGCAACGAACGTGCAAGAGTATAAGCTTGATTACCTCTTTACCCGGTATTCCGTCCACAAAGTAGGCAATCGGGAATACGAAATTACGGAAGAATACACCCAATCCAACCCCGGAGGCTGGTCTGCGGACCTGTACAAAAATGGATAATATCACCAAGGGTGACCCAATTAAGGCGGATTGGGCCAATGCTCTTACAAATGCCGTCAATGCGGCCGCGCATGGCAAAACAGCCTTGCGCGGTGGCGGCGGGCAGAACGTTTTCATTTCCCCTTATCAGCGCGGTTCCCGCCCCCTGGCCTTTGATTTGGTGGAAATCACGGATGATGAGGAAGGTAGCCTTTCCGGCAAGATCTCCGGGGGTGTGCTGTTGTCCGCATACAAAGAGGAACAGGAAGAAAAAATATCGCTGAAAACGGAATGCATGGAAATCAGCGAATATGAAGCAACCTTCCAATCAGGCGATAAGGTGTGGGTTCATGTGACCTATGATCCGGACACATGGGAGGCTTATGTTGCAATCCTGGAAAAAGGGAAAGAACCGCCGGGGGCAGAAGAGGGTGAGGCCTACATTATTGTTGGCGAGTTTGAGGAACGCGACCAATCCATTATCTACAGGCACAAAGGAATTACCTGTATCAACTGGGATGCAATCAAATGGGAATTTGAGAAATTCAAGCTCAAGACGGATCCTTTGTGCGCGCTGGAACTCAAGGAAGAAAAGAACGAAAAGGAAGAAGAGACCGAAAAGGAACTGACTCTGAATATTGAATCTTCCAGTGAAGAAGAAGAAGATTTGGGTGCCGACAGCAATTTGAAGGTATGGCTGGTGCAGAAAAAGGGGAAAGGGGAGGGCGGGGCAGAAGATGGGCCGGTCAGGCTTGGCGTGAGAATCAAAGATTCACGGAGTTTTCAGCAGGTGCAGCCGGGAGACGGCCTTGAATGGAAAACGGAAAAAGGGGCGGATGGCCATAACATCCAGACGGAAATCCTGCAGGTCAGGATTGATTCCACGGTTTCTTCTTCAACGGGGCAAGAGGGAAGAATCCCCGTTGACCTGAGTGTGTCGCAGGAGGGATTGAAAGGCGAGGTGGATTTGACAATTGATGATACGGAGCATGATTTATGGGGAGGGTGGAAAATCAAGCTGTCCAGGGCCACCAGGGGAGTATTGTCTCTTGCGGTCACTCCTGGAGGCGACGCGGAAGAATTGAGTTTTCGCGCCCCTTTGCGGAAAAATGGGAAGTATGTTGTGCTTGATTATGTCAAGGATCCTCACACCCTGCCGGACGGCACGACTATTGCCTTGTATGACCGGAATGGACAGCTTGATCTTGAGGTCGATACGTCCAACACGACCGGCGGCGGGGACGGAGCCCTGATCAGCGATTCCTGGACAGCGTTGGCCTGCGACACTGACCACGCCTTACGCCTGCACCGGGACGAAAACGGGAAAATCTATATCCAGCAGGGGGAATGGATTGTGACTTCCAAAATTTATTCACCAATAAATTAATAAAAATGAATTACGCAATATTCTGTTATAGAGAAGATTATAAATGCCTTGAATTGTGCGTTGGTCAAATCCGCCGGGTTGATCCTGATTGTACGATTTACCTGTTTGACGACGGAAAAGCCCCTCTCGCAAGAAAAGACATCCCAAGGGGAAGGGACATCATTTACAAAAAGACCTATTTTGAACGCAACAGGAACTTGAATGGCCTCGAATGTATCCGCGGCATGTTGTCCTGCATGCGTGATATCCCGGGCCGGGAGCCCATCATCAAAATAGACGCTGATACACTGCTGATGTCCCTTGAAGAAATACGGAAATCACTGTTTGAGCGCAGGAAACTGGCAGGGGGATATCAGTGCGCCTTTCCATTCGCCTGGTCCGGAGTATGTTATTGGGTAACGCGGAAATTCATCAGTGATGCTCTTGATATCCTGGTAACGCGTGAATTCCCGACACGCAATCAGGATTATCCGGAGGACGTGACCGTTTCCAGGCTGGCTCTGTACCTGTACGGCCGCAAGGGGGTTGATGTCATTGAGTTCCAGGGAGGCAAGTACCTGATCGGCATCAGAACATGTGATTCTGGCCAGTTATCAAAGCTGGCGAAACTGGCCCGCCGCGTGTCTGCCGTTCACTGCGGACAGCAGGATTTTTATGAGCCGATCATCCAGCAATCAGGCTGTACCATCCGGGAAGCTTGCGCCCGTATCATGTGGGAAATCCTTCACCCGGGTGAACCGGAAGGATTCAGGCTTTGAACAGATCCAGAATCATCTGGTTTTCCTCAAAACGTTTCTTTCCCGTGCCGTATGCTTTCATGATTTGTTCCGGCGTCTTTTTCCGCGGTGCCTCCAGCTTTTTGACAGGGCGGCGCTTCATGGCCGCATGTTCCGTCTGCTGCATCATCAGGGAGGGCGGGAGTCCGCTCTCAGCAAGGAATTTGGAAGCAGCGCGGGAAATGGCCGCTTTATGCACGCCCAGTTTCCGCGCCCTCTGGGCCATGCGTTCATTTCCGAGCACAGACGTCAACCCCAGAGCGTATGCCACGCCGAATGCGGTGACATTGGGAGTGCGGCTGTTAATGACGTGATACAGGGCCAGGGACATGATCCGGATCATTTCAAGGGCGCGTTCCCGAAATTCGTTTTCCTGCTCCTGCCCTTCTTCCGGATACTCAAAATCCGTATGTGCTGTGTAGTATGACTGTTGCGGTTCCATGCTTGGTGTATTTACATATCAATATATCATGATATAATAATATGTAAAGAAGGGAATAATGGCAGGGATTTCACAGGCGGAACTTGCCCGGCAATTGGGCGTCAATAAAAGCACGATCACGTACCACGTGAAGCGTGGTCTGACGCATGCGCAAATCCGGGAGCTGATTGAAGCCAGGAGGAAGGAAAATCCAATTGCTGAACCTGCTTCTCCAGAAATTGGGAAAAACGCTCCGGAGGAAGGGGTAGCGGAACTGAGAAAAAGGAAACTTGCTGCGGAAATTACCTACAAGAATTTGCAGGCTGAACAGGCCCGCGTGAAGCTTGAAAAGGATAAGGCCCGGCTGGTGGACATGGAAGATGTGAATGAGCTTGTCGTACATCTGGCCAGTATTACCAAAGGCGTTCTCCAGGCATTTGAAAATAAACTGCCGGGGAAGATGGAAGGATTGACGGCTGCGGAAATGGTTCCCATGCTGCGGGAGGAAATCAAGGCCGCTCTGTATTCCATTGCGGAAGAATCCAGGGCCCAGATCAAGATAATCAGCCGGGCGGAACAATGAGAGACGTTGAAAAGGCTGCCGGATTTCTGAATCTTTTCGCGGATAACGTATCCGCTGGAATGGACGTGGAGCCGATAGAATGGATACGTGAAAACGTGGTAGACCAGCAATCGGCGCGGTCTACCCATATTGATTTTACGTTGAGCCCGTTTCTGCTGGAACCCATTGACAAATTCCTGAATGACGGCACGGTCAGGCACATTAACCTGATGGCTCCCACCGGTTCCGGAAAGTCGACATTGTTCGTCGGCTTGCTTAATTACCTCATTGCCAATGATGCGGGGAATACCTTGGTCGCTTTCCAGAATGAACAGGAAACCTCTGATTTCGCGGAAACGAGGCTTTTTCCCACATTCCGGGATAATAAGGCTTTAAAAAACTTGCTGCCGAAGAAAAGGCATGCGGCCAGGAAAACGGAGATTCTTTTTCCGCACATGAACTTGTGGATGGTCTCCGCTACCAAGGGGCAGTTGCAGTCGAAGTCCTGCCGGTATTTGATTGGTGATGAAATGTGGGCGTGGGAAAAGGGAATGGTCCGGGAGTTCCTGGCCCGCCACCATGATCGGTTCAACCGTAAAATCCTGATGGTTTCCCAGGGAGGGGACAAGGGGACGGACTGGGTTGACGAGTACGGAAAGGGCCGCATCCACCATTACCATTGGCAATGCCCCGGCTGCCAGGGATGGAATGCCTATGACTGGCGGGATGTCATTTACAGCAAAGAAGAAAATATTGATTGGGAACGTTTTAAGGAATCCGTCAAAATGGTTTGTCCCCGGTGTTTGCACGAAATAGAGGATACTGTTCACAACCGGCGCCATCTGGCCGGCGGCGGCAAGTACGTGTTTTCCGGCAATACGAGCGCCTTGCCGGAGATCGTAAGCTACAATTTTAATGCTTTGGCCTGTTACTGGGTATCATGGGCGGATTTGGCCGTGGAATGGATCCTGGCCAATAAAAAGAAGAGGAACGGGGATATAGAACCGCTGAAAAAGTTTATCCAGAAGCGGCTTGCTCAAAACATTGTGGATTTGGGCGAGAAAGACGACGTGTTGAAAATCCCGCTCACGGCGGAAAGCATGGAGGGGTACGCCGTGGAAAACGAACGGGCGCGCTTCTTAACGGTAGATGTCCAGAAAGGGCACTTTTGGCATACTGTTTACGGCGTGGATGCCGGAGGGGCTTTCCATTTACTTTCAGAGGGGCGTCTTGAAACGTTGGAGGATATTGAACGTAAACAGGCGGAGTTTAACGTGCCTGATCATTGCGTTGCTTTGGACTGCGCTTTTGATACGGATGCCGTGCGGAAGATATGCGGGCTTCATCACTGGTTTTCCATGAATGGGACGGTCAAGGAAGAATACGTGCATAAAATCAGGGGGCGGGGGATTAAATTGATTTATGCGCCTCTTGAGCGGCACATGGTGGAGGGGATTCAATGCCTTCATTTCAACTTTTCTTCCCAGCGGGCGAAGGACGTTCTTGCCGCGCGGATTAAATCGGGGCATTTCAAGGTTCCCCATGATGTTTCTGCCGAGTACATCAAGCAGATGCAGGCTGAAAGCAAACAGGAGTCCATAGACAAGCGCACGGGGAGGGTTTCTCTCAAATGGCTTGCGTCCGGTAATAATTCCCACATGTGGGACTGTTCCTGCATGGCGGTGATTTTTGCCATGATTCACCGGATGATTTAAGCGCAACGGGCGCGCACTAGTATATGATGATTCTGAGTCAGGCAGCCCCGTTTGACATGGCCACTACCAGCGGCATTGCCCAATCGGTGACGCTTCGTTTTGTGGACGGTGCCGGCGCCGCAAAAGATATTTCCGGCCATGAGTTCCGTTGTGCTGTCCGCGGCCCTGGCGCCGCCGCCATCAAATGCGAGCCTGTAGACGCCAATACGGCTCTTTTGTCGTGGAGCCCTCTCAAGGCCGGAACGCATGCTTATGACCTTTTCATGACCTCTCCTGATGGGGCGGAGCGCCCCTTGATTAAAGGGGAAATCCAGGCCGCTTCCCGTGTTACGCCGCCGGGCAGTGAAGATGTGGTTACAATTGGAGACGTGAAAATCATGATCCCTGACGCCGCGGAAGGAGAGGTGAAAATTATCGATCCTTCCGTGGATGCTGCTGAACGGGCTGAATCCGCTGCTCAAGAAGCCTCAAATGCCAGGAACGATGCTCAGAATGCCAAAAAAGAAGCGGAAAAATCAGCAGAAAGTGCCGCGACATCCGCCACGGCGGCCCAACAGGCCCTTGAGGCCATTCCGCAGGTGGACGCATCCGGCAACATGACGCTGGACGGCAATATCACCGCGGCGGGAGGCACGTTTGACGGGGCCGTCAACGCCAATGGAGGTATCAACATCCCGCTTGCCGCGGGGGCGCTGACCGATATGTCAGCGGTCAACCGCCTTTACGCCGCCGGGCTGGCTGCCGTAACTGATGCTTTTTCCGTCAGGTGTTATCCGCTCCCGGCGAATTGCTCGTCTTCCAACGGGACGGTTTTCAAAACAGACAAGGAACCCAATTCCCTTTATTTCAACGTCCCGGCTAATTCCGCCTTTACCGTGAAATGCGGCCTCGTGACCAACGCGAGGCCCATGCACAATTATTCCAGCATCCGGGGGTGGGTGGCTCCGGTGCGCCTTCCGGCTGTCAGCGCTAAATTCACGGCCAGGTTCGGACAGATGACAACGGTCGTGCGCATGGGAAGGGACAGGGACGCATTTACGCTGGTGCCGGATCAGGCGGCGGGCGGCTACAGGATTGGGGAGATTATCGATATTACGTTTGATCATGTCCGGGACGCGGCCGCAGGGGGGTATCACATTCGTGTCCGGGAGATTTATTATTCCAATGCCGAGCAGAAATGGAAGATGAAGACGACGCAGGCCCTCGCGCCGGAGACGTCTTCCAATTCCGGTTATCCCGTCTGCGTGTACGCGGTGGTTTACGAGCAATACCAGGACGGAGGATATGATACCGAAGACAGGGGAGCGTTGTGGCTGCTGCATGGCGGGAATTCCACCCGCGGCTGCGTCAAGATCGCCACGGTGAGGGGAGTCCATTGCTTTGAGAATATTTATCCCTTTTCCGGATATTATCTTGATATGGAGAATGCCAACAGCTGGGCGTTGGCCGGAGCGTTCCTTCCGGCGACGATGCACTTGCATTGCAATAATGTCAATCCGGCGTATTACGGGTTTTCCTCCATGGAGAGCAATATCATTGTCTCCGAGGCGGTGGAGGATTTTGTTGACCCGGAAGCCGAATAAGAAACGACGGAAGAAACGACTACCGAAGATTGAGCATGAATAATTCAGAGATACAGATACAGTTTCCCCGGCCCGGCGAGTGGGGAGAATTCACCCTGACGGCCATTTATCAGGACAAGGGCGGTTATAGACCTCCGGCGCGCTATACGCAGGACGAGATACCAGCGGAACAGACCCCGGCCATGCAGGCCGTCGTTGCCTCTCTGGTGGGCATGGGTGAGGACTGGCAGGCGGTGCAGGTGTGGGCACGGCTGGGAAAAGATGTCCTGACCCTTGCGGAGGATGGTGCCTATACAATGATTGATGCGGTATCTTTGACCGTTGAGGCCGTCCATGCGGAGACCAAAGGCCGCAGGATTTTTACAGTCTCGGACTACCCGGCTTTTATC
>NZ_LBCB01000036.1:0-85369 GCF_000980515.1 Akkermansia sp. UNK.MGS-1
GGGTTTCCCCCATTGTGAATGATTCTCGACTGCTGCCACCCGTAGGTGTCTGGACCGTGTCTCAGTTCCAGTGTGGCCGGACATCCTCTCAGACCGGCTACCCGTCATCGCCTTGGTGAGCCGTTACCTCACCAACTAACTAATAGGCCGCGAGCCCATCCCCAAGCGCATTGCTGCTTTAATCTTTCGATACTATGCGGTATTAATCCCAGTTTCCCAGGGCTATCCCGCTCTCGGGGGCAGGTTACTCACGTGTTACTCACCCGTGCGCCACTAGAGAATTATTAGCAAGCTAGCAATTCTCTCGTTCGACTTGCATGTCTTATCCACGCCGCCAGCGTTCGTTCTGAGCCAGAATCAAACTCTCCATCAAATTAATTTTTGAAATTGCTGGACCAAATGGAATCTTGCGATTTCATTTGCGCCATGCTTCAGCCAGCTCTTCCTTCAAGTTGTGTCTCTTGAAGACCTCTTCGCTCTGCCTCGCACGGCGCGCGTCACGACCTTTTTTCTTTCCCCTTGCTTCTACCAAACCACCCCTCTCAGAGCCAGGTAGCTCCTTCGGGCTTTTCATCCCTCCGGCACCTCTCGACGCCCTCGGAAAACCCTCGGCGGTTTTCGGTAGTCATTCCCTTCAAATCTTCTTATCGCAACCCCTTCCGGGGGGTTCTCCGGGTGGCCGGCTCCAGCCGCCTCCAGCGCTCTTCCGAGCCCTTCAGCCGCCGGGCTTTTCATCCCGTCGCCGTGTTGGCGTGCCGAGAAATCTACCATACCACACCTTTTTGTCAATTTTTTTCGAGATGTTTTTTGCGTCCGCTTATTCCCACCACCCCTCCAATACTCACATAACCTACATATCATGAACAGTATATGCTTTTGTCATACTGCCTCTTTCCACCGCATCTTTTTTTGAACGTCCCTCTCTTCCCTACTCTTGTACCCCACCTTTCTTCGAGAAAAACTTATAACAGGTCTATATATTCCCTTTTCCATGAATACCGATTTTCTAATCGGCCGGAATTTTCAGAGAAAGAGAGCCTTCCAACAGAAAAAAGGCCCTTCCCCGCACCAATGAACATACCCTGTTCGGCAACCATCGACATGAACATTATTTCTTCGAATTTTGTCTAACAGGGCATGAAGAATCAGGAAATACACTTGCCAACGCCCAATCCCGAGCATCCTTATGGAGGAGGAAACGGACGTTACCGTTTTCCGGATATCAACGGCATGAATTTACTGGGAGACAATATTTCCCTGCCTCCCATCGTTCCAAAAAGTTTCCATATCATGCTGACTGTTTTTCACCCGGAAACTTTGTACGGAATGAAAAAGTGGCTTCCCTTCTGCGAGGACCTCCGCAAACAGTACAAACATACGCCAACCCCGGTGGAATATAGCATTTTGCTGGTTCTGCAGCCACCCCCAATTGAAGGTGATGTCCCCGCCTTTACACAGGCTCTGGGGGATTTTCCGGATTTTTACATGAAGACCAATTCCCTGATTTCCTATTATGACCAGTCTTTTGTACGCCGCAGACTTTCCCTTCACAAGAAGGCGGAAACAGCGATTGTCCTTCTGGACGGCAACGGCAATATCATCTGGAAGGATGACGGCGGGTTCACGGCCTCACGCGCGGAGCATTTGAAAGTTATCCTGGAAACTCTTTCTCCGCTGGCACCCAGGACAAGAACGCATTAAAAGGAGAATGCGTCTTCTTCGCCTCATCCGCACTTTCCGTTTGAGGTTCCCTCCGGAATATCCCATACTGGCCTCATGCCTACCATTTCTCTTGCTCTCGGTGAACGTTCCTACGACATCCACGTGGAAAACGGAGCACTGGACCGTACCGGAGAGTTTGCCTACCGCGCCGGTCTGGACGGCAAGATTGCGGTTATCACGGACAGCTGCGTCGCCCCGCTTTATGCAGAGCGCGTAATGAAGTCCCTGGAGAGCGCGGGATTCATGCCCAGCCTGCACGTAGTGAATGCCGGGGAAGCTTCCAAAAATATGCTTCAGGCCCAGGAGCTGTGTTCCGAACTGGTCCGGGCCGGGCTTGACCGCACCGGATGCATCGCCGCTCTGGGCGGCGGCGTAGTAGGGGATCTGGCCGGCTTCATCGCTTCCATTTATTACCGGGGCATCCCCTTCATGCAAATTCCAACAACGGTGGTCGCCCAGGTGGACAGTTCCGTAGGAGGAAAGACTGCCGTCAATATTCCAGAAGGGAAAAATCTTGTAGGAGCCTTTCATCAGCCGTCCGTCGTGGTAATCGACCCTACCACGCTGGTGACTTTGGATCGACGTACGCTGGCGGAAGGTTTGGCGGAAGCCGTCAAGCACGCAGCTATCAAAGACGCTTCCATGCTTCATGAATTGAAAGGGCTGGGGACGGAACTCTCCATCGGCTTCTCCCTGAATACTATTACCAGGCTTCCTGACCTAATCTCCCGGAACGTGGCCATTAAGGCCCGCATTGTAGAAAATGATGAATTGGAAACTCTGGATATCCGGGCTCTGCTCAATTTCGGCCACACCATCGGCCACGGCATTGAAGCTGCCGTCCCTTACGGAACCATCCTTCACGGGGAAGCAGTGGCGCTCGGCATGCGCGCCGCCCTGTTTCTGAGTGAACGGAAAGCCGGTTTAAGTTCTTCCGATGCCAACAAGATCCTTCGCACGCTTCAGGCGCTGGAACTTCCCTTGGTTCTTCCGGACGGCATTGATACGGCAACTGTTCTTCAAAAAACGGCATCAGACAAAAAGTTCCGGGCCGGAACCATCCGCTTTGTTCTGCTTTCCAAAGCAGGGGAGGCAGGCATTTCTACGAAAATTACCCGGGAAGATATGGCGGAAGCCATTGAAGAATTGCGCCGCCTCCTGGATTGAGTTTACCACCCGTGGCCCTTTGTTCTCCAGCAAGAAAACTCCGGGAGTCGGGCTGTACAGATATTTTCCCCTTCTCTTCGCGCATTTTCCCATCAGGAAGAGGAAAGGATTTACCGGGGGACCTGATACCATATCAAACCGCCCTTCATTCCGGCAAAACAGAATGAAGAGGAACATTGTAGTAATTACCCAATTCCCGGCACGGGGAATTTATTTTTACGGCTCTTCCGCGGTAGGTTCGAATCCATCCACATCCAGAGGCACACTGCCCGTGTATTCCCCGGCATCGAAATGAATTCCTTTCAAAGCATCTTCCAGAGACGAAGAACCATAACATTCCCGGCTGGCCAGACGCATCAATTCATTTGCAATATTTACGGCTTCTTCATTGGGAATATCCCCGGGCAGGGAGGCAGCCAGCTCTTTCACCTCCGCCGCGTGGGCGTTTGCCGTAGCCTGATCCTGAATAAGCAGCAGAACGGCCAGAATTTTTTCTCCCGGAGTTTTAGGAACGGCCTGTTCGCTGGGAACCGAAACATCCCGGGGATGATCCTGCTTCTTGCCGCCGTCACAGGCAACAAACACTAACGCCGCCAAAAAAGCCGTAGAAGGAATGAGATTTCGCTTCATCATGATGATTGGTTGAAAAGCCGGAGGCCTCATTGAATTCATCATGAACACTGAGGATTCCGGAGTCAAATCAGTTTTTATCCTTAAAAACTGTTTTTCAGGCAACATATCTCTTTAACCTCTGCCTCTCGTTCTGAACGCAGGAAACAGCCCTTCCCATTTAATAGGCAAAATATAGGGAGTTCATTGACTCCCTCCGCAGAGCACCATTTCCGAGAATGACGGTTGCGCCTATTTTTTGTGTCACCATTTCAATACGACGTTTGATTTCACAGGACGTCACCGTATAATTCCCCTGAGATGGGTTACCCTATTTGGAACAGACGCCGTTTTTTGAAAACCGCCGCAGGAACAGCCGGATTCCTTGCCGTCATGCCCTGCCTGAACGCAGAAGAGGCCCTGACGAACACAAAACCGCTCAAGGTGGGCCTGGTAGGCTGCGGAGGCCGAGGCCTGGGTGCCATGAAAAACGCTCTGGACGCCGATCCCGGAACAATTGCCTGGGCATTGGCAGACGTGTTTCAGGAACGTATCGATTTCGGCGCCAAATTACTGGCGGAACAGTACGGCAACCGAGCCCGGCTGGACAGGAGCCGCCTGTTCAGCGGCCTGGACAGTTACAAGAGACTGCTGCAAACGGATATTGACGTAGTTCTGCTCTGCACTCCCCCCGCTTTCCGTCCGGAACATTTGGCGGTGGCCATTGACGCCAGCAAACATATTTATGCGGAAAAACCCGTGGCGGTGGACGTTCCCGGCGTGCTTTCCGTACTGGAATCCGCACGGCTGGCAAAACTCAAAAATCTGGTGATTCTGGACGGCTTCTGCTGGCGCTACGACAAGGCGAATGAGGAAGCCCACCGCAAGCTTTCCTCCGGGCAGCTGGGCCGTGTCCTCTCCTTTGACGGGTTATATTATACCACTCCTCCCAAGTCTCCGCTGGCCCTGGATTCCCGACCTTCCTCCGATACGGACGTGGCATGGGCGCTACGCAACTGGACCGCATGGAACTGGCTGAGCGGAGGCCAGTTTGTGGAACAAATCGTCCATACGATTGACGGCATGGTCTGGTCCATGAACGAGCAGCTTCCTCTGGCGGCTTTCGGCTCCGGAGGACGCGCCCAGCGCCGGGATGACGGCGACGTATGGGATCATTACGACGTTTATTTTGAGTACGGCCACAACGTAACGGCCCACATTTCATGCAGACAGTGGGTTGGCTGCCACGGGGAAATCGTGGACCGCACCATCTGCGAAAAAGGAATGCTGGTTACTCCCTACCGCCCCTACATTCAGGCGAATAACCGCTGGCGTTTCCGCGGGGAACGCGGCAATATGTACGCAGACACGCATGTGGCCTTTTACCGTTTCCTGCGCTCCGGCACCTGGACCCAGACACTGGAAAGCGCAGCCAATAAAACCCTGGCTGCCATCATGGGGCGTGAAGCGGCCCACACAGGCCAGCGCATTACCTGGGAACAGATTAAGAAAAGCACCGCACGGCTGGTGCCTGAAGACCTGACGATGGATACGCCCCTGCCGCCCGCCCGCATCCCGCGCCCGGGCAGAACGGCCTGACGGAGGCTCCATCCCTTTCTCTCCACGGTTCATGGCCAACATCTTTCCACCCAATACCAACAAGCGCTTTTACGGGATTGCCGCCCTGGTTGCGCTCGCTGCCGCGTTCGTACTGGGGGGAATATATTATGTTAATTTCAGCATTCCGGAGTATGAACCCGTGCAACCCGTCCGCTTTTCCCACAAACTTCACGCCGGAGATCTGAAGATGAGCTGCACGGCTTGCCACAGCGCCGCACAGCGCTCATCCAGAGCCGGCATTCCGGATACGAAGTCCTGTCTGGGCTGCCACCAGCATATTCTTCCGGACAGCCCGCTCATCGCCCCCCTGAGGGAAGCGGCGGACCCGCAATACCCCGGTTACACAGGAGAACCGGTCCGCTGGGTGATGGTCAACCGCCTGTCCGGTCACGCCTATTTTAACCACATGGCCCACCTGAACCGGGGCATCGGCTGCACGTCCTGCCATGGAGACGTGGCGGGCATGGAACGCATCAGGGCTCCACGCGACGCCCGCATGCAATGGTGTCTGGACTGCCACCGCAATCCGGCTCCCCATCTGCGCCCGCTGGAGGAAACGGCCAGTTCCCGTTATTCCGCCGCAGACTACCTCCGCACGCATTCCATCCGGGATGAAGAAGGGAAAAGCATCCAAACCCCGCTTCAACTAGGAAATTTCCTGAAACGCCAATGGAAAATTCAGCCGAAAACGGATTGCACCGCATGCCATCACTGACCTCCATAGCCTGTTTGACATCCGCGGCGCCAAAGTTATTCCTCCCTGCGTTCCCGGATACTGCGTAATAAAAAGACCAAAGGACTTTTCATTAAATGATTCCTTCCTTGAATCCGTAATCAATGACATTGAATTCCACAAGAAAGATTTCCTCCTGTTCCCTGTTTATCCCTTATTGGCCCAAAGATAAAGACTACCGTCAATCACCACTTGATTTCATCCTTCGGATTTCCTAAAAAAAGCCATCCCTGTTTCATCAATCCCCATCATTACCCGGTTTGACTCCCCTCCCTCCATTTTCCCAGAATGAAGTTCCCCAGAACCACCCCGCTTTTCTTCCGGAAGAAGAACGGGGGATGACGCGGCGTTCCTTCATGAAATGGATGGGTGCAGGGGCAGCCCTGGCAGGGATAGGGCTGCCGGCCTGCCGCCGTGTGGAAAAATACCTGGTTCCCTATAACGAAGGGCCTGAATGGTCTGTTCCCGGCGTGGAAACGGCTTACGCCACCTGCCTGACCATGGGAGGAAACGCGCAACCCGTACTGGCCGCCTGTTATGAAGGGCGCCCCGTCAAATTGATTCCCTCCCTGCAATACCCGGAAGGTCCGGGGCTGCCGGCTGCGGCTCAGGCCTCCATTCTGGACCTTTACGACCCCGGCCGCAGCAAACATGTCCTGTTCAACGGCAATCCGGCCTCCGAAGACGAATTCCGGGGAGCCTTTTCTTCCTGGTCCCGCAATCTTCGGGATGGTGGCGGCATCGGCCTTCTCCTTCCCCCTTCGGCTTCCCCTCTGCTCCATTCCATGCTGGAGGAAATCACCAGGAAAAATTCACTCGTGCGCATCTACCGGTATTCCCCCGTGCCTGAACCGGGTTCCGGCATGCAGGCGGGGCTGCCGGAAGAAGTACGGTTCCGCGTGCGTTTTGCGCGCTCCAGGCGCATCCTCTCCCTGGATTGCGATTTTCTTCATCAAAACCCCTATGGAAACACGCGCGACTTCATTGCGTCCCGCTCCCCGGAAGGGCTTTATTACAAAGAAGAAAACAGGAACCGAACACGCCTTTACGCCGTGGAGGGACGCGTTTCCCTGACCGGGGCCCATGCCGACCACAGGCTGCCCGTTCCTCCCGCACGCCTGGCGTTTTTCCTGGAGGAACTGTTCCGCTATCTTTCCAGCAAAAAAAACTCCGGCCAAACGCTTTCCCCTCCCCGGCGAACGGACCATCCCCTGACGGAAAGGGAACTCAACTGGCTTCGCCACTGTGCGGATGACTTATTCAGCCACTCTGGAGAAAGCGTGGTCCTCCTGGGGGACAATCATCCGGAATTATCCGGCATCGTCTGGAAGCTCAACTGTCTTCTCGGCTCCATGGGGACATGCATCCAGTTGTTAAAGGCACCGCGCCCAACTCCCTATGGCACGCTGGACGATCTTGTTCGGGACATCCGGGGGAAAAAGGTGGAAATCGTTTTTTTACTGGATGCGGGAAATCCCGTGCTGGATTCCGGGCACAGTTCCAGACTGTCGGAAGCCCTGAACAGGGTGGAAAGCATCCACCTTGGAATGTATGAAGATGAAACCTCCCGCGTCTGCCGCTGGCACCTGCCGGCAGCCCACTTTCTGGAATCATGGGGAGTGGAGCGGGATTACCGGGGCAGATTTTGCTATCGCCAGCCCGTCATTCTTCCCCTGTACGGGGGCATTTCTCCGGAAGAAGTGCTTTCCGGCCTGCTTTCCTCCAAAGGCCATCTCTCCACGGCGGACAATTCCCCCACCCACCTCTCTCCCGTTTACCACAGAGCGCGCAAATGCTTTGAACGCGCCGTGAATCCGGAAAATAAAACTGCGGCCTGGGCTCAGGCGCTTCAGCGCGGCTATTCGGAAGAAACGGCCTATGCTCCCCTGTCCCCGCAGGAAGAAACGGCTCTTGGAACAGCCATGATGCAAACGCCCGCAGCGCCTTTTGGCGGCCACGGGAAAAAATTGGGAACCGGGATGCTGGAATTGCAATTCCGCCCGGACTATTCCATTGGGGACGGCCGCTGGAAACGCAATGCATGGATGCAGGAATGCCCGGACCCAATAACAGGCGTCAGCTGGGCGGCGTCCGCACAGGTCTCCCCCGCCACCTTTCTGCGGCTGGGAGGTTCGGATTCCGGGCCCATGCACTGCACGCTTACCGCCCCCTCCACGCAAATGGAAGTCATCCTGTGCCCCATTCCGGGAGTGGCGGATAATCTCATTATTCTTCCTCTGGGTTATGGCGGCATCAACCACGTAGCGGAAAGGCAGGAAAATTCCGGCGGATACGAACTCCGCAGACAGGTGGAAAAAACGGAAGCATACGGCATTGCCCCGGAACAGATTGCCTTGTCTGCCCTCCGGGAGCGGACGGAAGCCATTCAAAGCCCCGTTGTGCAACCTGCCCCGTTCTCCCTGCATCCCGGTCTGTCCCGCGTCCCGCCTCCCCCTCCCGGCGCGGATGCCGTTTACCAGTGGAAAATGGCCATTGACACGTCCCGTTGTATCGGCTGCAACGCCTGCATGATTGCATGCCGCGCGGAAAATAACATTCCCGTGGTAGGGCGTGACCAGATGGCCAGGGGCCGCGCCCTGGACTGGATACGTATCGACAGATACTTCACGGAGGAAGGGACGCTCACCTCCATCCCCGTGGCCTGCCAGCAGTGCGGCAAGGCCCCATGCGAATCCGTATGCCCCGTCAATGCCACCGTGCATACTGCGGAAGGCCTGAACGCCATGGTGTACGCCCGGTGCTGGGGTACCCGGTACTGCGCCACCAACTGCCCGTACAAGGCTCGGCGCTTCAATTTTTTTGATTACGCCAAAGCATCGGAACAGGCCACGCGCCTTCAGCGCAATCCCAATGTAACCGTTCGCTCCCGCGGCGTCATGGAAAAATGCACCTACTGCGTCCAAATGGTGGAACGTGCCAAAATCCGGCACAAATCCCGCTTGATGAAGGAGCATCCGGGCCAGCCATCCACCTCCATCCATGTGACGGCCCAGGACATGCTGCTTCCGGACGGGGCGGCTCAAACGGCCTGCCAGCTCGCATGCCCGATGGGAGCCATCACCTTCGGCAATGTGCTGGACCCCGCCGCAGCCGTTTTCCGCGCCAAGTCCCTGCCGCGCCACCAGGATCTCCTCTCCTGCCTGGGCACGTCTCCCGGCACGGGCTACCTGGTTCCGGCAAGAAACCCCAATCCGGCCATGGAGAAATAAAATGCCCTGCCCGGAAATTGATAAAAAACGGCCCTTCCTTAAAAAATAAGGCCGCCTTCTTCAGGAGGCGGCCTTACCAGTCAAAGGTCTTTTGATAAGCTGGTCACTCAATCTTCCACAATTTGCTCCACGGTCGTAATCGTTTCCACCACGTCGATGTTGGCGGCGTCGGCAAAATCATTCACCGCCTTGAGCAGAGCCGGAGTCATCAGCTTGTCCTTTTGAATGCGCTCGCAATTTTCCAGCATGTCCACGATGGTGTCCTGGGCGTCTCCGTTCAATTTGGTGATGCGGATAGCCTGCTCGGAAGTAAGCTTCATCTTTTCCATGGACTTGTCCAGCTGCTTGGCCTGCTGGGTCAACGCATTGAGCTGCTTAATGGCGATTTCAACCGCAGCGTTGTCCTTCACGTCGTCCAAAACCTTGTTGGCGGAAGAAATCAGGTCGATATTCTGCTTGACCATCTGCACGGGATCGGCAGCGTTCTGGGCAAAGGCGGAAGCGGAGCATACGATGGCCACCACAGGGAGTACTTGATACGTCTGAATCATTGTTTTATCGGTGTTCGGGTTGAAGAAGAAACATCTTCTTTGCTTCTTTAGATTCATTCCGGCGGATAAATCGTTGCCCTCTTATCTGTCATGCGCCTCTTACAAGCTGACCGTCAGCAAACGGCAGAAAAACAATCTTACCCGGCCACACGCCTCCCCGCCCCGTCTTCCAGCAAAAAACGGAGAGGGCAGTATTTGGCGGATTCCAGATTGGGATCTTCCGCCAGAATAGCCTCCGCCAGCTGCCGCCCGCGGTGAATCAGGCGCGCATCCAGCAGCCATTCCTCAAAACGTACTCCCTTCAAGCCGCTCTGGGACGTACCCAGCACGTCTCCAGGGCCGCGTAGCCTCAAATCCTGTTCCGCCAGGTCAAATCCATTCGCCGTAGTTTCCACGATGCGCAGCTTCTCCCATTGCTCATCCTCCGGACGGGCGTCCGTCATCAAAATGCAGTAGGACTTGTGCGACCCGCGGCCGATGCGCCCCCGGAGCTGATGAAGCTGGGAAAGCCCGAAACTTTCCGCATTATTGATGATCATCACCGTGGCATTCGGAACATCCACCCCCACCTCCACCACCGTGGTGGACACCAGCACGCTGATGCGGTTGGAGCGGAAATCCTTCATCACCGCCTCTTTTTCCTCTGAAGACATCCTGCCGTGCAGCAGCCCCACATCCACATGAGGCAGCAGAGCCTTCCACTCGTCCCATTCCTTCGTCACGGCTTTCCCCTTCCGGGAATCCTCTCCGTCAATCAGGGGGGAAACCACGTAAATCTGCCTCCCTTCCTCCAGCTGGTTCCGAACGAATGCCAGCACTTTTCCCTTATCCTTCTCCGTACGGATGGCTGTTACGACCGCCCCGCGCCCCCCGGGCACGCCGTCCAGGATGGAAACGTCAAGCTCCCCGTAAAAAGTCAGCGTCAGCGTGCGGGGGATAGGGGTAGCGGTCATCACCAGCACGTCGGGGCGCTCTTCCCGGTCAATCAGCTTCTCCCGCTGATTCACGCCGAATTTGTGCTGTTCGTCAATCACGACCAGCCCCACACGCTCCGGCACATTTTTCCCGTACAGCAGGGCATGCGTGCCAACCACAATCCCGCCCTGCTTTCCAAACGATACATGGGATTCTTCCTTCCTGTCCGCCGTCACCAGGGAAACAGGCACATCCAGCTTGTCCAGCATCTGCCGGAACTTCAAATAATGCTGTTCCGCCAGAATCTGCGTGGGCGCCATCATCACGGCGGAATAACCGTGTTCCACGGCCAGCAGCATGGCGCACAGAGCCACCAGCGTCTTGCCGGACCCGACATCCCCCTGAAGCAGGCGGTTCATGGAACGGGGGGCTTTCATATCCCGGTAAATCTCCCTCACGCAGCGCTTCTGAGCCTCCGTCAGCTCAAACGGCAGGGAATCCGCCAGATCCTTCACCAAATGGCTGGAACCTGCGGTCCGCATGCCGGGCATTTCATCCGCCCGCCTTCTTCTGTAGGCCACGTTCAACTGCTGAGCAAGGCATTCCTCCAACGCAAAACGGCGCCGCGCCCGGTCCCGGGCCTCTGCGGTCTCAGGAAAATGAAGATCCCTCAATGCCGTTTTGCACGGAGTGTCCGGCACAAACTCATACACCTCCGGTTCCGGAGCCGGGGAAAGCCTGGACAGCGTCTCCCATACGATTTCCCGCAGCCTGCGGACCGCAATCCCCATACGGCCGCCATACACGGGAACAATGCGGTTCAAATGAATGGACTGCTCATCTCCTTCCCGGATAATTTCAAAATCCGGATGCACCATACTGAGCTTTTTCCCATACGGTTTCATGCGCCCGTATACAATCATCTCCTGCCCGGCGCACAGCATCCTGGCTACGCCCGGCATGCTGAACCACAGGCAGGAAAAACGGGCCTGCCCCAAAGACTGCTCATCCGCCAGCACGGCTTCCACATACCGGCCGCGGCCCTTGCCGCCCCGTCCGCCCCAGCCTTTCCAGCCCACATCCACCACCCTCCCTCTCAGGCAGACGGGCACACCGGAAGACAGGGAATCATAGCGGTCAAACATGCGGCGGTCTTCATACCTGCGCGGAAGCATGAACAACAAATCCCGTACGGAGGCCATTCCCGCCGCCTGCATGGCCGCCAACTCTCTGGGGCGGATAAAAACGCATTCCTCCAGAGAAGATGTTAAAAGCAATTCTCCAGCCATGAACCCAAGAACGTATCCCTTATCATGCACCATGTGCGCGTACCCGTCAGAGCGCTGCGGCGGGCCGTGTCTCCAGACAGCGCCTGTAATAATCCACGCGGGAAATGAACCAGCTCCATTTATGTCCCGGACGGCCGTTGGTCAGCAGCGGGGCCGGGCAATTCTTCCCCGTCCAATAATAATGAGGAACCACATTACGGAGCGGAATATGGTACTGCTTCATCAGCACTGCCGTCAGCTTGGCGGAGCGGTTCCAGGTAACAATGGGGTTATGGCTCCTTACCTCCCCCATCTCAATGCCGATGGAGTACATGTCTCCGGGGCCGCCCCGGTCTGCGTGGCGGCCCGTCTCATTCAGCGGAATATGCTGGACGGCACAGTACTGGTCCACCGTAAAATGCCAGTTCAGGGACCCCATGGCCCCCCTTTTCAATGCCCGGGCATGCGCCGCGGCGTCACCCTTGGGATTGGCTGTGCTGTGAATCGTGATAAACCGCGGATGCATGGAATGGGCGGCCCGGCGAGCACGGGAGCGCGGGGACATGAAATCACGGTTAATGTGCACCTCTCTGGACATCTGGGCCATCGTGCGCGGCACGGGAGGCACATTCTGAATCCTGAAGCTGACGGCGGGCGGGCGCGGGGCGTCCGAACACGCCGCCAGCAAAGCCGGCAGCATCAGAAACACCGCATTTGCCGACAACATTCTGACATTCATGATTCTTCCCTAGACTATCGCAGACGAGCTGGCAAGCAGATTTCCAGTCAAAACAGTCTTTTTCACCCTTTCCGAGAAACACGGCAGCAGGAAAAAGGGATATCCTGAAGAAAGCCCCCGCGCACAGCCATCCGGCAATCAGGGCAACGCCATTCCCCGCATGCGGTTTCCATGCCCGGAGAAACAAAACCGCCCCATAAAAAGCCGCACGGGAGGCTTGCCAACGGCTATTTCCGTGCATACACTATCTTCACCATGAGTACCACTCACGAAGCAGCTAAGAAGTGGGTCGAAGAAATCGCCCAGCTTTGCCAACCCGACTCCATCTACTGGTGCAACGGCTCTCAGGAAGAAAATGACGAGCTTTGCAACATGATGGTAGAAAAGGGCACCTTTATCAAACTGAACCCCGAGAAGCGCCCCGGGTGCTTCCTCGCCCGTTCCACCCCCTCCGATGTAGCCCGTGTGGAAGACCGCACGTTCATCTGCAGCGAGAAGGAAGAAGACGCCGGCCCGACCAACCATTGGGCTGATCCCGTTGAAATGAAGGCCAAACTGAAGGGCCTCTTCAATGGCTGTATGAAGGGCCGTACCATGTACGTGATTCCCTTCTGCATGGGCCCCCTGGACTCCCCCCTGGCCAAAATCGGCATTGAAATCACGGATTCCCCCTATGTCGTGACCAACATGCGCATCATGACCAAGATGGGTGAACAGGTTCTCAAGCGCCTGGAAGACGAAGTCAAGGGCGGCGGCAACCCGAAGCGTGACGGTTACGGGACATTCGTTCCCTGCCTCCACACCGTGGGCGCTCCGCTTGCAGACGGCCAGGTGGACGTGCCGTGGCCCTGCAACGAAGAAAAGTACATCTGCCATTTCCCGGAAACGGAAGAAATCTGGTCCTTCGGTTCCGGTTACGGCGGCAACGCCCTGCTCGGCAAAAAGTGCCTGGCCCTGCGCATCGCCTCCGCCATCGCCCGCAAGAACAAGTGGATGGCTGAACACATGCTCCTTCTGGGCATTGAATCCCCGGACGGCACCAAGGCCTACGTCGGCGGCGCATTCCCGTCCGCCTGCGGCAAGACCAACCTGGCCATGCTCGTTCCCCCCGCCTCCTACCGGGAAGCCGGCTGGAAAACCTCCATCATCGGTGACGACATCGCCTGGATCTGGCCTCATGAAGACGGCACCTTCCATGCCATCAACCCGGAAAACGGCTACTTCGGCGTGGCTCCCGGCACGTCCTACAAGACGAACCCGATCGCCATGGACACCATCAAGGAAAACGTCATCTTCACCAACGTTGGCCTGACCGACGACGGCGACGTCTGGTGGGAAGGCATGGACGGCCCCGCTCCCGCCCACGCCATCGACTGGCAGGGCAATGACTGGACCCCGGATTGCGGACGCAAGTGCGCTCATCCGAACGCCCGTTTCACCGCCCCCGCCTCCCAGTGCCCGACGATTGATCCCGAATGGCAGAACCCGGAAGGCGTTTCCCTCTCCGCGATCCTGTTCGGCGGCCGCCGCGCCACCACCATGCCCCTTGTCTTCCAGTCCCGCGACTGGACGCACGGCGTTTACGTCGGCGCGACGATGGGTTCCGAAATGACCGCCGCCGCCTTCGGCAACATCGGTCAGGTCCGCCGCGACCCGATGGCCATGCTTCCCTTCATCGGCTACCATGTGGGCGACTACTGGCAGCACTGGCTGGACATGGGCAAGACCGTTGCCAATCCTCCGCTGATCTTCAACGTGAACTGGTTCCGCAAGGACAAGGACGGCAACTTCATCTGGCCGGGCTACGGCGACAACATGCGCGTTCTCGACTGGATCCTGCGCCGCGCCAAGGGCAAGGCTGAAGGCCAGAAGACCGTGCTGGGCGTCTCCCCGACCTATGCCGAACTGGATAAGACGGGCCTCGACTACAGCGAAGAACAGTTCAACGCCAACATGGCTCTCAACCCGAGCGAATGGCAGGCTGAACTGGAAAGCCAGACCGAGCTGTTCGACAAGGTGGGCAAGAAGCTCCCGGCCGAACTGGAAGAACAGCGCCAGCTCCTCATTAAGAGCTTTTCTTAAAAGTCCACCTGACTTAAGAAAAAACTCTTAAGGCAGAGGCCGCCCTTTGACAGGGCGGCCTCTTTTATTCCATAGCAACGAATTTCAAATCCGTTTTACAAGAAAAAAATCTATAATTTTCTCGTTTTCTGTATGGAACAGTGAAAATAAACAAACGAAAAAAGAAACCAATCTTGTAATAGGGATATTTTCAAAAACCTATTTATTAATGGGTTAAGATAGAAAAACATTCAACGAATTTGAAAATCGTTGAATCTTTTTGCAATTACGTGCTATTGTCATATGGCTATCAATCTATCCATTAAAAAATATTTGCTGCTGGCAGCAGGGCTGCTTTTCTGTGGTGCGGCAAAGGCGGCGGAGACAGCTACCTATACATGGGATTTTTCCTCCGCGGCTGCCGTCATGGGGGGAACTGCTACAGGTAATTTCAATACTGCCCAAGATACAGAGAAGGGGACGGTTCTTACCGGTTCCACCTTTGACGAACGCGGTACAAATGTATTCCGGGAAATGCTGAACGGAGCCCTTTCCGGGGAGGGGACCATGAGCATCACCATGGACATCTCATGGGGAGGCAACAATTCCCTTGAGAATATCATTCACGTTGCCCGCAGCGGATTCGGCTTCAGCCTGGGACTCAGCAATGGGGCTGTTGCCATCAACTCCGGCAATCTCTCCTCCGGAAGAGCAATCGCAGAAGCCGGACTGACGGCAAATACGTGGACAAACGTAACCGTTGATATCCTGGGACATGACGTAACCGTTACTCTTGATAATGGTACTGCTGCCAGCACCGCAACCGTTTCTATCAGCGATATCGCCTGGTACACCGGAACTGATGACGGAGGAGATACCCAAAACGAGATGTACAGCATTGGACATCGTGCTCCCGGTTGGAATAATGACGGCTTGAACGGCACGAAACTGAGTTCGCTCTCCGTCTCTTATGCCGCTGTTCCGGAACCCTCCACAGCGGCATTGTCTCTGCTTGCGTTCGCGGGATTTGCCGCACGCAGAAGGAGAAAATAACTTCCCTTTCCTCCTTTAATGCCAGCCGTTCCTTTCTTCCCAGGGAACGGCTTTTTTATTGCGCCAAGGCAATAACGGTGGCGGCGGCGCTCAACCTGGAATGGGTCATGGTCAGGAACCAGCCCGTAATGCCCAGCTCCCGGGCGGTCACTCCCGCAGCCCCGTGCAAAAGAATGGAAGGAACTCCCGCATCGCCGCGCACCACCTCCACATCCGTAAAAGCGCACTTCGCCCCGATTCCCGTTCCCAGGGCTTTCGCCACGGCCTCCTTGGCCGCAAAGCGCGCCGCCAGATGCGGCACGGGATCCGCGTGCTTCCGGCAATAAGCCCACTCATCAGGGGTGCAGATGCGCAACGCAAACGCCTCCCCGTTTTTCCGCAGGGCCTGGCGTACGCGTTCCATATCCGCCAAATCCATTCCCAATCCTGCAATGCGGCTCATACTCCGGCAACCGGGATCAATTGAAACGGCGCAATCAGCTCAGGCGGTCGATCGCCTGGCGCATTTCCCTCACGGCCTGCTCCATCCCCACAAAAAGAGCGCGGGATACAATCGTATGGCCGATGTTCAGCTCATGCAGGCAAGGGACGCCAGCCAGCAGCTGTTCCAGATTCTGGTAATTGATGCCATGGCCCGCATTCACCTGGATGCCCAGGGAATGGGCCAGTTCCGCGGCGCGTTTCAAACGGGCCAGTTCCTCCGTGCGCTCCCTGCCGGAATGGTTGGCAAAACATCCGGTATGCAACTCAATCATGGGGGCGCCCAGGCGGGCGGCAGCCTCCACCTGGGGCACTTCCGGATCAATGAACAGGCTCACCTGAATGCCGTTGTCGGCCATTCTTGCCATGGTTGGAGCCAGATCCTTTTCATGAAAAACGGCGTCCAGGCCGCCTTCCGTAGTGATTTCCTCGCGCTTCTCCGGAACCATGCAGATATAGTCCGGTTTCAGCCGCAGGGCAAAATCCACCATCTCCGGGGTATTTCCCATTTCCAGGTTCAGGGGAAGGGCCACGCTCTCCCGGACGCTCAGGGCATCCGCATCCTGCATGTGGCGGCGGTCGCCCCGGACATGGAGGGTGATGGAATCCGCCCCGCCCCTTTGCGCCGCATAAGCGGCGTCCAAAACACTCGGCTCCACATTGAAGGAATCCAGCATGGTCGCGTAGCGGGCCTGCCTCAACGTGGCGATGTGGTCTATATTTACACCTAGCAGCATATCGGTTTTAAGACAAAGGGGCGGGGACGAACATTCAAATTAATGGAGGAAATGGCGGTGTCCCGTAAATACCATGGCAATTCCCGCGGCGTCAGCGGCGGCAATCACTTCCTCGTCGCGGATGGAACCTCCGGGCTGGATGCAGGCGGTGGCTCCGGCGTCAATCGCCACCTGGAGGCCGTCTGCAAACGGGAACATGGCGTCGGACGCCACAACGCTGCCCTTCAGATCCAGGCCGGCCTGCCCGGCCTTCCAGACGGCAATGCGGGCGGAATCCACACGGCTCATCTGCCCGGCGCCGATGCCAAGCGTGCGGTCCGTACCGCCAAAAACGATGGCGTTGGAATGAACCTGCTTCACGACGCGCCAGTTGAAACGCATGGCGGTCAATTCTTCCTCGGTCGGGGGGCGCTTGGTCACCACCTTGGCTTCCAGATTGTCCAGCCCCATCACGTCCGTATCCCGCTTCATGGTCATGAACCCGCCGGGCGCGGAACGGATGATGGGTTCGCGGCGCGCCTTCATCCAGGCTTCCGTGTTCATGCGGATGATGCGGCAATTTTTCTTTTTCTGGAGAATGGCGCGGGCTTCCGCATCATACTCCGGAGCGATGATGACATCCGTGAAAATGGCGCTCAGCACACGGGCCAGGCCTTCCGTCATCGGGCGGTTGACCACGATCACGCCGCCGAAGGGGGCCTGCGTATCCGTTTCAAAAGCCTTCTGCCATGCGTTGCGCAGGTCTTCGTCGTCCTGGCCCACGCCGCAGGGATTCGTGTGCTTCAAAATGCCCACCGTCGGGCGGCGGAACTGGGTAATCAGCTCGGCAGCCCCTTCAATGTCCAGCACGTTCGTATAGGAAAGCTCCTTGCCCTGAAGCTGGTGGAAAATATCCCCGAAGCTGCCGTACAGGCTGGCTTCCTGGTGGGGATTGTCCCCGTAACGCAATTCCTGATACAGGGGAGCGCAGATGCAGAAGCTGCCCTTGGTGCTTTCCGCGCTCTGGTGGCCAAGATAATTAGTGATGGCGTTATCGTAATTGGAGGTGCGCATAAACACCTTCACCGCCAGGTTTTCACGGGTCTTCAGGGTCGTATCCCCCTTGTGGGTCTGCATTTCATCCAGAATGCGCGCGTAATCCGCGGGATCCGAAACCACCGTGACGGAAGCGTAATTCTTGGCGGCGGAACGGAGCATGGACGGCCCGCCGATATCTATTTTTTCAATAGCTTCCTCCAGCGTGACTCCGGGCCTGGCGACGGTTTCTTCAAAAGGATACAGATTCACGCAGACCAGGTCGATGGGCTTGATGCCGTTTTCCTTAGCCTGGCGCACATGCTCCTCATTATCGCGGCGGTGCAGCAGACCCCCGTGCACCATGGGATGAAGCGTCTTCAGGCGCCCTTCAAACAACTCCGGTTCTCCGGTATAGTCGGAAATCTCAATCACCGGAAGGCCCAGGCCTTTCAGGAAAGCGGCGGTCCCGCCAGTGGAAATAAGCTCTACTCCAAACTCGTGCAGGCCCTTGGCAAACTCCTCCAGGCCGGTCTTGTCGGAAACGGATATCAATGCGCGCTGAATAGCCATAAGATCAAATATCTGTAATGTACCCGCGGGCGAACCCCACCCCTCCGGGAGAGAACGCGATAAATGCGGTTCCTTTCCCTACATACTACTGCCGCGTGAAGCAAGCGCAATGTCACCAATCATGACAACCGGGAGGATTTTTCCTCCCAAAACATAAAAAAACGCCCTTTTTATCGCTCTTGTCTTGACATTCGGGCGAATACTTACTACTTCAACCGCTCACAAATAACCATTTCTTTTTAGCCATGGCAACGATGGAAGTAATTCTCGCAACAAAAATTGAAGGGCTCGGCGCAGAAGCCGACCTGGTGACCGTTAAGGCTGGCTATGGCCGCAACTACCTCATCCCCAAGGGTCTGGCCCACGAAGCAACAGCCTCCAACCGCCGTTTCATCGCCAATCTTCAGGCCGCCCGCGCCAAGCGCGAAGCGGAAGAACTCAGCGCCGCTCAGGAAGTGGCCGCCAAGATCAGCGGACTGACCGTAGACCTCACCCTTGAAGTGGGCCAAGGCGGCAAGGCGTTCGGCGCCATCACCAACCAGAACATTCACGATGCCCTGACCGCTCAGGGCGTGGAAGTGGACCGCCGGGCGATTGAACTCGAAAAGCCGATCAAGAGCGAAGGCGAACACGAAGTCGTCATCAAGGTGCATCCCCAGGTGGAAGCCACGCTCAAGGTGATCGTCAAGGAAAACGCCTAAGAGGCGCGCATCCCTTTTCCGGCAGGCCCGGTTCCCACCTTGGGGACCGGGCCTCTTTTTGTCACCCTTTTTACTTCCCTTCCCTGAACAAACAAGGCATCATGCCTGCGTTGGGTGTCACTCGACCTCATGCACGGCATCGTTCCATCCCCCCACCGAAATCAACGGCATGATCCGGCTCTATCGTCAAACTCCGGAAGGCATTGAGCGCACCACCCAGGTGGATGCGGCGGAACAACACTTGGATTCCGTCTTCTGGATTGACCTCCTTACCCCGGAACCGGCGGAAATCAAGTTTGTGGAACGCCTCTGCGGGCTGGAAATGCCGACCTATGACGAAATGAGGGAGATTGAGGCCACCAGCCGTCTGTACACGGAGGACGGAGCGCGCTTCATGACCACCACGGTTCTCAGCCGCGTGGATACGGAATCCCCCTCCCTGTCGGAAATCACCTTCGTCCTCATGGGGGCGAAAATCATCACCATCCGCCATTCGGACTCCTATTCCTTCCGCGTTTTTTCCCACCAGCTCCTGCGCCAGAAGCAAATCAGCCGGGACCAGGTTTTCACCGGCCTGCTGGAAACCATCGTGGACCGCCAAGCGGACGTGCTGGAACGTTTCGGCGCAGAACTGGACCGCCTTTCCAAAAACATCTTCCGCAGGGACGAACCTGAAGGCAAGACCAGCAAGCGGGTGCCCGTCTCCAGTGCCCTGCGCCTGACGCTCCAGGACCTGGGCCGCGTGGGCGACCTGCTCACCCGCCAGCGGGACTGCCTGGTCAACCTTCTGCGCCTGCTCACGTACGCCAGCAACGAAGAGGCCTTGGACGACACCAACTCCACGCTGTACATCAAGCTGCGTCCTCTGAGCCGGGACGTCACTTCCCTTTCCGAATACGCCAACTTCCTTTCCAGCAACGTCAACTTCATGCTGGACGCCGTTCTGGGACTCATCAACATCGAACAGAACGAAATCGTTAAAATCTTCACCGTGGCGGCCGTGGTCTTCATGCCCCCCACGTTAATTGCCAGCATTTATGGGATGAACTTCGCCCACATGCCCGGCCTGGAAAACGAATACGGCTACTACATCTCCCTGGTAGTCATGCTCGTTTCCATCATCCTGCCCCTGGTTTACTTCAGAAGCAGGCGCCTGCTTTGAACGGGTCCTGCCTCAAAATCTCCCTCTCCTTCCGTTAAAACTCCTACCGTTTCATTACTGACATGGACTCCAAAATCACCCGCCTGATTGAACAGGCCTCCGTCATTGTCGGCGCCCTCCCCTACCTCCAGGCCTACCGGGACAAAACATTCCTCATCAAATTCGGCGGCAGCGCCATGGATGACGCCCGCCTGGTCAAAAAGCTCATGCGGGACATCGTTCTGCTGGAAGTCCTGGGCTTCAACCCCGTGATTGTCCACGGCGGGGGCAAAGCCATTTCCAAGGCGATGGCGGAGGCAGGGCTGGAAGCCCATTTCGTCAACGGGCTTCGCGTCACGACTCCGGAAGCCATTTCCATTGTGGAACGCACCCTTTCCGGAACCATCAATCCCGGTCTGGTTCAAATGTTCCGCGACTACGGCGGCAAGGGCGTAGGCATTCCCGGCACGGAAATCTTCGTTGGGGAACGCATCCATGAAAAAGATGAACAGGGCAACCCCATAGATATCGGTGAAGTGGGCAACGTCATCGGTTGCCTGACGGAGCGCATCACGGAAGCGCTGGAACTCCAGATCACCCCCATCGTCTCTCCGCTGGCAAAAGAACTGGGCACCCATAAACCGCTCAATGTGAACGCAGACCTGGCAGCCGCCGCCCTGGCCAAGGAACTCAAGCCGGTGAAACTCATCTATATTTCCGATGTCCCCGGAATCATGAAAGACCCTTCGGATCCCTCCACCCTCATCAAATCCGTCACGCGTACGGAAGCCCTCGACCTTATCAAGGACGGCACCGTATCCGGCGGCATGATACCTAAAATCCACTCCGCCATTGACGCCCTGAACGCGGGTGTGCGCAAAGTGCACTTCATTGACGGACGCCTTCCCCACACCCTGCTGCTGGAAATTTTCACTCCGGACGGCATCGGCACGGAAATCATCCGGGAACAACGCTGAACTCCCTCGCCGTGAAATTTTCCCTCTTTCTCCCGGCCCTGTTCCTGCTGGCGGCATCCTGCTCCATGCAGCCCACTCCCGCCAGCCTCTCCGGCTCCTGGACCCAGCCCGTCCCCGGGCAGCCTGGGCATGTCCAGGGAATGCAGCTCCTGCCGGACGGCAGGGCCGTTTCCATCAACATGCACACGCTTCTCTACCAAGGCTGGCAGCTGGACGGCAGCCGCCTGATCCTGACGGGGAAAAGCATGGGAAACGGCAATTCCTCCCTCTTCACCGCTACCTCCACCATTGACAGTCTCAGCAGAAACACGCTGATTCTGAACACGGACGGAACCCGGGAGGTTTACACCCGCATGGCGGACGCTGACGGGAGATAGTCCCCCGCGCCTGCCGTCATTCATCATCCAGCAGGGACTTGTTGGCTGCTTTCGCCAGCTCGCAATTCGGGCATTTGTCAATCAGGCGGTCCATCAGGGCTTCAATGCGGGCATCCTTCGCCATCAACTGCTCATCCTTCTTTTTGAGCAAATTCAGCGTGTAATTCACGGCAATCGTCAGAACGCCCAGGCCTCCGATGGCTCCGGCGGAAGACACGGCCGTGTCTGCGGAAATATTGCCTAGGATTGTCGTGCATCCTCCTATGGAAAACAAACACCTGGCTATGGAAAAATTCATCATGGGTCCCGTCTAGCAGACAGTTTTCCCGCCTGCATCACGCCCAACCCGTCCACACCCTTTGTCGGCACGGAACGGCAGATGAATTGCCGCCGGATACACCCGAAGAAACGCGCCCTCCCTTCCGTTCCCCCTCCGGAAAGGCTCTTTTGCCGGAAATAGTCCTTACCAGCTCCGCACGGGAACCAAAACCGAGAAGCGGAAGGAACATACTTTCCTCCGTTGCCGCATTTCCTTCTTCGGCTTTGCGGCGTTTATGCTAAAGTGGCGCCAATCTGCCCGGTACGGGGCTTTCAGCAATACTTCACACTATTCAATAGAAAGGCATCAACATCATGCATATGGCGGACGGCTTCATCTCACCGGCGGTAGGCTGCACCATGTGGGCGGCTTCCGCTGCAATTACAACGCTCTGCGCACGTAAGGTCAGGCAGGAAAAAGAAATGCGGCTCGTCCCGCTCATGGGCGTGCTGGGAGCCTTCATCTTTGCCTGCCAGATGCTGAATTTCACCATTCCGGGCACCGGCTCCAGCGGCCATCTGGGCGGCGGCCTCATCCTGGCGGTCCTTCTGGGACCGTATGCGGGGTTCCTGGTCATGGCGGCCATCCTGACGGTGCAGGCCCTTTTCTTTGCGGATGGGGGACTGCTGGCCCTGGGCTGCAATATTTTCAATATGGGGTTTTTCTCCTGCCTGGTGGCTTACCCTTTCATTTACAGGCCCCTGGCCGGAACAAAAACCGGCACGGGCCGCATCACGCTGGCCAGCGTCATCGCCGCCGTCATCGGGCTCCAGATGGGGGCCTTCTCCGTCGTTCTGGAAACAACGGCCTCCGGCATCTCAGCCCTGCCCTTCGCCCAATTTGTTGAATTGATGCTGCCCATTCATCTGGCCATCGGCACCGTAGAAGGCCTTGCTACGGCAGCCGTCGTCATCTTCATCAGCAAGGCACAGCCGTCCCTGCTGCGCCCGGCCGACTTGGAAACCGGAACCGTCAAAAAAGCATCCTGGACCGTTTTGGGCATCTTTGCGGTAGCGGCCCTGCTCTGCGGAGCCGCCCTCTCCTGGTTCGCCTCCGCCTATCCTGACGGACTGGAATGGTCTGTAGCCGGAGTCACCGGGTCGGAAGAAACCAGGCTGGCGGAACCGTCCCCCCTCCACCGGAACCTGGAAACCGTACAGGAGGCCACCGCCATTATGCCGGACTACGCCTTTCCCGCTGATGACGGGGCAAACACCGCGGAAACGGAAGCTTCCTCCTCCATTGTCAACCCTGAAACGAGCATGGCCGGCGTGCTGGGAAGCGCCATTATCGCAGCCCTTATTTTTGCGGCCGGTTTCCTGTTCGGCAGAAAACCGCACAGCCACTGCCCCCGCTGACCCTCCCCATGCCACTGTTTACGGACGCCTCGCAGCAATTCCGCCAGATGGATCGGTTTTCCTGCGGAAATACCGGCATCCACCGTCTGGACGCCCGCATTAAAATCGGAGCTTTCCTCGTCTATCAAATCTGCGTTCTTTCCTGGCCTCCGCAGGAAATTACGGGGCTCCTGCCTTTCTTCCTGTTCCCGGTCTGTGTCATCCGCCTGGCGGGCCTTCCCCTGGGCTACCTTCTGAAACGTACCCTGTGGCTGCTGCCCGTCGCCGTCATGATAGGCCTCTTCAACCCTCTGGTGGACAGAACTCCCATGGGAGAATGGTTCGGCATTCCCGTCACGCAGGGCATGATCTCCTTCATCTCCATCATCCTGAGGTGCATGCTCACCATCCTGGGTGCCTTCACGCTGTTGGCCTCCACAGGCTTTGCGCCTCTCTGCCGCGGCCTGAGGCAGCTCGGCGCTCCGCGCATTCTAATCACGCTGATGACCTTCCTGTACCGGTACGCCTTTATCCTGGTGGATGAATGCCAACATATGCTGATGGCATTCCGCTCCCGGCGGGGAGGCTCCGGGCCCATCCCTCTTTCCACGTGGGGGGCTATGGCCGGACAACTTCTGCTGCGGACATTCGGGCGGGCGGAACGCATTTACCAGGCCGTCCTGTGCAGAGGCGGGGAAGATCCTGAATTCGTCAATTCCCGCAGCGTCATCACTGGCCGCGGCGCAGCGGGAGGCCTTCTTTTCTGCATTCTCGTCATTCTGTTCCGCTGTTTCAACATCACCATGCTCGCGGGCCAGTACGCCCGCAGCCTCATCCCATGAGCCACCACCTTGTAGAAACTATTGACTTGTGTTTCAGTTACCCGGATTCCCCTCCGGCGCTGAACGGCGTTTCCCTGCGCATCACCCACGGGGAATCCGTCGCCGTCGTAGGCGGGAACGGCGCAGGGAAATCCACGCTGCTGCTCCACCTCAACGGCCTGCTGCCCCCCTCTTCCGGCCAGGTACGGGTAGGGGACATTCCCGTGACCCCCAAAACCGTCGCCCGCGTCCGGGAAAGCGTGGGAATGGTCTTCCAGCAGGCGGAAGACCAGCTATTCATGCCTACTGTCCGGGAAGACGTGGCCTTCGGGCCGCTCAACATGGGGCTCCCCCCGGAGGAAATCCGCCGCCGCGTGGAACAGGCCCTGCGGGAAGTCCATGCGGAAGCCCTGGCAGACAAAATGACCCACCATCTTTCTGGAGGGGAAAAACGGGCCGTCTCCATCGCCACGGTCCTCTCCATGAGTCCGGACATCCTGGTGCTGGACGAACCGAGCGCTAACCTGGACCCTGCCTCCCGCCGTACCCTCATCAGCCTGTTGCGCCAATTCACCCATACCAAAATCATTGCTACCCATGATCTGGACATGGTCATGGATCTGTGCACGCGCTGCATCGTAATGAAAGACGGTTCCATCCTGGCAGACGCTCCCGTTCCCGACATCTTTGCAGACCGCTCCCTTCTGGAAGAAGCGCGCCTGGAACAACCCCTCAGCTACCTCCTGATGCGGCAGGAGAGGCAACGGAACAATTCCGGGGCATCCTGAAAAAACCTCATACAAACTCCAGCCGGGCCTCCGGCAGGGACTTGAGAAAACGCATTCCATACCTCTTGGTAGCTACGCGCGGATCAAGAATCACCACCATGCCGGAATCGCTCCTGGTGCGGATCAGCCGCCCTACCCCCTGCCGCAGCTTCAGAATGGCTACAGGTACGGAATATTCGTAAAACGGATTCCCCCCGCGTTCCCTGATACTCTCAAAACGGGACTCCACAAGCGGATGATCCGGCACTTCAAACGGCAAGCGCGTGACAATAACGTTGGAAAGAGATTCTCCCGGCACATCCACCCCGGTCCAGAAACTGTCCGTACCGAAAAGCACGCTGTCCACATCCTTCCGGAACGCCTCCAGCATGGCATGCCGCTGCATATCCTGCCCCTGCACATACAGCGTCCATCCCTGTTCCTCGCAAAAAGGACGCACTTTCTCCGCCGCCTGAACCATCAGACGATAGCTGGTAAACAGCACGAAAGCCCTGCCGCGGGACTCCGCCAGATACCTTTTAATCCATTCCGGCAAAACTTCCGCATACTCCGGCTGGTCCGGCTCCGGCATAGAGCGGGCTACAATCAGCCGCATCTGCTCCCGGTAATTGAACGGGCTTCCAATCTGAAGCTTCCGAACGCTTTCCGCCCCTACGCGCCCCGCAAAATAACTCATGTCCGCATCTCCGGTCCCCAGCGTGGCGGAAGTCAGAATGGCGGAACGTCCGGCGAAAAACAGGCGTTCCCTCAAAATATCTCCCACCTCCACGGGAGCGGAGCAAACGCTCATGTTCCTTCCATCCGGACCGGAACGCTCCGCCCAATATACGTGACCTTCCTCCGTCATGTCCATCAGCACCTTCAGGGAAGCCTGCGCCTCCTCCATCCGGGCGGCCATATCCGCCAGTTCATCCTTCGCGGCTGCGTTTTCCTCCTGTTTCTCCCTCTCCGTTTTCAATTCCCCGATCAGTTCCATCAAAGGCTGAGAAAGAATATCCTGCGACCACTCCGGCTGAAGAATGCGGACAATCTTTCCGGAACCAGCAAACCCCAGGTCATCCCGCGCATTCTGGAAAAACAGGCCGGAGGCGTCCATCACGTCCTGAACCCGCTGAAACAGGGACGGATTGTTCAGCGGTTTCAGCAACCCCTTGTGCGTGCGCGGATTGTACATCCGCAGCAATTCATAATTCAAATGCGGTTCCGAGAGCTGGACGCCTAGCTGGCGGGCGGCGATGTTCTCAATCATGTGAGCCTCGTCCAGAATCACAAAATCCCCGGGAAACACGAACCCCGCCTCCTCGGAATCCTCCGCCTGGGCCATCAGCCCGAAAAACAGGGTATGGTTAAGCACCACTACTTTGGCCTCCAGAACCCGCTTGCGGGCTGCCTGGTACGGACAGGAAGGGCCGCAATGGCGCATGCTGCACGCATGCGGTTCGCTGCAGACCATGGCCCATACCTTGGAAGACGGCCGAAATGCCATATCGCTCAGGGTGCCGTCCTGCGTTCTCAGGGCCCAGTCCTGGATCCTCTTCAACTCCGCGGCCTCACCCTGCGTAAAGAGGGAATCCATCTGCGCCAGCGCACGCCGCAGGCGGGTATGGCACAGGTAATTCTGCCTGCCCTTCAGCAGGGCGGCGGAAAAATCAATCCCCAGGGCGGTGCGCAGCAGCGGAATATCCTTGTTGAACAACTGCTCCTGCAAATTGATGGTATGCGTGGAAATCACCGCCTTCCGGTCAAAATCCAAAGCAAACTTCACCGCCGGCAGCAAATACCCCAGGGATTTGCCCACGCCTGTGCCGGCCTCCACCAGCAGCGGCGCATCCACCTGGAGCGCCCTCGCCACAGCCAGGGCCATGCTCTGCTGCTCCTCCCGGTACTCAAAATCCCTGGCGCGGGAAAACAATCCGTCCGGGGCAAATGCCCGGTGGACATAAGCCTCAAAAGCGCTGACGCCTTCCATGCCCTCTTCCCCGGCGGCCTTCATATGTGGGAACCTGCCCCCCTTACTGGCCCACGGGAAGCTGGCGGGAAGAAACCGGCGGAAGATTCACCTTTTCAGGCAGGTCATAGAACATGGAGCGCAAGCCGTTCGCATTCATTCTGGAAGCGTCGATGAACGTCCAGGGCCCCTTATCCTTCAAATCCTTCACCAGCACCAGAACACCGGTATTCTCCACCTTCACGGGCACCCCGTCCGGACGCTTCATGGAAATGACCATCCGCGTGGGAAGCACCACCAGCACCTCCCCGCCTCCCTTCACCAGATGTTCCGCCGCAGGCTGGCCTATTTCATACGTCTCCACCACCATGCCGCGTTCCTTCATCACGGCGGCGGCGGCCTGCATCTTTTCCCTCATGGTCTCCATGAAGGAGGCCTCCCCGCCTGGAAAGGAAGCAACAAGCTGCTTCTTCATGGGCGGGTACATCTTCTCAATCATCCACATCATGTCGCCCGTCTTCACCGCCCCGGAAAGCTCCCGGGCGGCCCGGACGGCGCTGTCCCCATATTCACCGGCCTGGACGGCGCATACAGCCGCCACCATCATGCCTGCCAACAAACTCTTAATCATGGACGGAGTGTAACGGCATGCATCCCCCTCCGTCAAGGCAAGGCCTCCTGCGGAATCATGTTTTTACCGCGCGTCATCCTGCATCACCAGGCCGGACCACATCCATAAAGTGGGGTCCAGCTCCCGGGCGGCATCCTCCATCAGCGCGCGTCCGGTTCCTTCATCCTCCACCACGGCGAACATGGTGGAACCGGAACCGGACATCATGGCGCCGCGCACCCCGGGCCGCCCCATCAGCCAGCGCTTCACTTCCGCCAGGAATAAATGCTTTTCAAACACGGGCCTTTCCAGATCATTGACCAGCACATGGCCGCCCACATCCTGCTCCCCATAAGGAATGTCGGGCAATTCCCTGGAACCGGACCAGCGGCGGTAGGCGTCCGGTGTGGAAACCCCAAACGACGGCTTCAATAAAACAACCCGGGGACGCCATCCCTTCCACTCCGGCAAGGGCTCCACCTTCTCTCCGCGCCCGGTGCAGCGGCTCGCCGCGCCATAAATGAAAAACCCCACGTCGGAGCCGATTTCCCCTCCCAGCTCCGCCAGACGCTCCCGGGACAAACCTCCGTGTTCCAGCTCATTGAGGGTACGCAGCACGCATGCGGCGTCACTGCTGCCGCCGCCCAGCCCCGCACCATGGGGCACCTTTTTCACCAGGCGGACATGCCACGGCATGGACCTTCCCAGCTCCCGCTCCATCAGCCGTCCCGCTTTCATAACCAGGTTGCTCTCATCCAGAGGCACGCCCGGGGCGTCGCAGCTCATTTCCAGACAGGCCGCCGGGGAAAACTCCAGCACATCGCACAAATCCAGGGGAACCATCACAGTATCCACCTCATGGAAGCCGTCCGGCCTCTTTCCCAGAACGCGGAGGGAAACGTTCACTTTGCACGGAGCCTTGCAACTGATCATACGCCGTGGATTCCACCAAGGGACGGCCTCCGGGTCAAGCTTCATCAAACACAAACGGACGGGCCCTCATTTTTTCTTCGCAAATTCCGGGGGCGCCGCTATAATAAGCGCGACCCCGTTGCACATGGCCTACGACGAAAACAGCATCAAAACCCTGGATTGGAGGGAACACATCCGCATGCGCCCGGGGATGTACATCGGCAAATTGGGGGACGGCGCTTCTCCGGACGACGGCATTTACGTCCTTTTAAAAGAAGTCATCGACAACTCAATCGACGAATTCGTCATGGGGTTCGGCAAAAAAATCACCATTGACGTGACTCCGGACGGCCTGTGCGAAGTGCGCGACTTCGGCCGCGGCATTCCGCTGGGCAAACTGCTGGACTGCGCCGCAAAAATCAACACCGGAGCCAAATATGACAGCGACGCTTTCAAAAAATCCGTAGGCCTCAACGGCGTGGGCATCAAGGCGGTCAACGCCCTGTCCGACTTTTTTGAAATCCAGGCCTACCGCGACGGGGAAACGCGGTCCTACCAGTTCTGCCGCGGAAAGGAAATCCCCAAGGGACGGAAGGACGGCGCCACGGAGGAACCCAACGGCACCCGCACGGCTTTCCACGCGGACCCGGATATCTTTCCAGCGGCCACGCAATTCCGGCCGGAGTATATCGAAAAAATGTGCAGATACTACTCCTACCTCAACAAAGGGCTGGCCTTGCATTTCAACGGCCGCCGCTACATCTCCAAAAACGGGTTGCTGGACCTGCTTGCGGAAGCGATGAGCGAAGAACCCCTGTACCCCATCATCCACCTGGAAGGGCATGACATTGAAGTGGCCTTCACTCATGGCGGCCAATACGGGGAGGAGCACTACTCCTTCGTCAACGGGCAGCACACCACCCAGGGAGGCACCCACCAGGCGGCCTTCCGGGAAGCCATCGTCAAAACCCTGAGGGACTTCTTCAAGAAAAATTATGAGGCGGGGGACATCCGTTCCTCCCTCGTAGCCGCCATCTCCATCAAGGTGAAGGAACCCGTCTTCGAATCCCAGACCAAAACCAAACTGGGCTCCAACACCATCAGCCCGGAAGGGGAAACCATCCGCACCTTTGTGGGCAACTTCATTGCCAGGGAGCTGGACAACTACCTGCACAAAAACCCGGAAACGGCCAAAGCCCTGGAAGCCAAGATTAAGGATTCCGAACGGGACCGCAAGGAACTCTCCGGCATCCAGAAACTGGCGCGCGAAAACGCCCGCAAGGCCAAAATTCACAACAAGAATCTCCGGGACTGCCGGGTGCATTACAACTCCAAGCACTCCCGCGCCGGGGAAACCACCCTCTTCATTACGGAAGGTATCTCCGCCTCCGGCTCTATCACGACGGCGCGCGACGCGGAAACCCAGGCCGTTTTCTCCCTGCGGGGCAAGCCGCTGAACTCCTTCGGCATGAGCCGTAAAGTCGTCTATGAAAATGAGGAATTCAACTTCCTCCAGCATGCCCTGAACATTGAAAACGGGCTGGAGGAACTGCGCTATGACAAAGTGGTCATCGCCACGGACGCTGATGACGACGGCATGCACATCCGTATCCTGCTGATGACATTCTTCATCCAGTTCTTTCCGGAATTGATACGGGAGGGACACCTTTTCATCCTCCAGACGCCCCTCTTCCGCGTGCGCAACAAACAGCAAACGATCTACTGCTACTCGGACGCAGAAAGGGAGGAAGCCATCGGCCTGCTGGGGAAAAACCCGGAAATTACCCGGTTCAAAGGCCTGGGAGAAATCTCCCCCCAGGAATTCAAGGCTTTCATCGGGGAAGGGATGCGCCTGGACCGCGTCCGTCTGGAAGACTCCCACAAGGTGAAAGACCTGCTGTCCTTCTACATGGGCAAAAACACGCGGGAAAGACAGGAATACATCCTGAACAACTTGCGTGTTGAACTGGATCCGGTCATGGACTAGAGTAAAGCAACGCCTATCTATGCTTACCATTCCCAAGGAAAAACTGCCGATTCACATCGCCTGCATCATGGACGGCAACGGCCGTTGGGCGAACAGCCGTCATCTGCCGCGGCAGGCAGGCCACCGGGCGGGAGCGGATACGGTGGAGCGCTGTGCGGACTTCTGCATGACCCATAATATTCCCTGGCTCACTCTTTACGCTTTTTCCTCGGAAAACTGGAACCGCCCGAAGACGGAAGTGCACGCGTTAATGCTCCTGCTGCACGAATTCCTGAAAAAACGTCTCCATCAAATGATGGAAAAAGGCGTGCGCCTTCATGCCATAGGCGACCTTTCCCGTCTTCCCGCCCGCACCCGGAAACTTCTTCAGGACAGTCTGGAAGCCACTTCGGGAAACACCAGGCTCAACCTGGTTCTGGCCATTTCCTACGGCAGCCGTGGGGAAATTGCCTCCGCCGCCAGGAAAATAGCGGAAAAAGTCTCCCGCGGGGAGCTCCAGCCGGATGCCGTGACGGAAGACCTGTTCGGCGAGTATCTGGACACCGCCGGCATGCCGGAACCGGACCTGCTTATCCGCACCTCCGGAGAAATGCGCGTCTCCAACTTTCTTCTCTGGCAGATCAGCTACGCGGAAATTTACGTGACGGACACATTGTGGCCGGACTTTGGCGACCGGGACATGGAAGCCGCTCTGCTGGACTACTCCCGCAGAAAACGCCGTTTCGGAGCGCTCTGACCTTTTTTAACCCCCATTCCTGCGAAACAGACATGAACCAATACGCTCTTATCCTGGCCGGCGGCAGCGGCACCCGTTTCTGGCCCCTCTCCCGCGACCACCGCCCCAAACAGCTCCTGAACATGTTCGGGGAAGGAACCCTCCTCCGCCAGGCCATCGACAGGCTGGACGGGCTGGTGCCCCGGCAAAACATCTTTATCCTGACCAACCATCTGCAGGAAGCGGAAGTGCGCCGCCAGGCCCACGATATTCCCGTGGACAACATCATTTCCGAACCCGTGCGCCGGGACACGGCTCCCGCCATCGCCCTGGGCATCGGCCTCATCAAGGCGGCGGATCCGCACGGAGTCATGCTCGTCATCCCCTCCGACCAGCTCATTCAGGACCAGGAATCTTTCCGCACCCTGATGAAAGCTGCCATGGACACGGCTGCCAGGGAAAAAGCGCTTGTCACTGTGGGGATCAAGCCTACTTGGCCCTGCCCCTCCTACGGCTACATTGAACGCGGAGAAGAAATCCAATCCGTTCCGGGCTGTTCCTGCCGTGAAGTCATTCAATTCCGCGAAAAACCGGACACGGCCACGGCCGCATCCTACCTGAGCCGGGGCAATTTCTGCTGGAATGCCGGCATGTTCGTCTGGAGCATTCCCGCCGTGTGCGAACAGCTGGACAAGCACTGCCCGGAACTGGCCTCCTTCGTGGAACACGTTGCCGAATCTCCGGCCCCGCAGGAAACCATTCGGGAAGAATTTCCGGCGCTCACCCCCATTTCCATAGACTTCGCGCTCATGGAGCATGCGGACAGAGTGCTGAACATAGAAGCCACCTTTGACTGGGACGATGTAGGATCCTGGATATCCGTAGCCAACTATCTGGAAACCCACAATAAAAATACCACCAACACGGACATCACCGTGCAGGACGCCTCCGGCAACATTGTTTTCTCCCAGAAAGGAGACAAGCACGTGGCCCTGCTGGGAGTGGAAAACCTGATTGTGGTGGAAACGGCGGACGCCATCCTCATTGCGGATAAAAACAAGGCGGACGAAATCAAGAAAATCGTCAACCAGCTGCCGGACGAACTCAGATGACCAGTCCGCACCCCGCCTTGGGCATCGATTACGGAGAAGCCCGCATCGGCATTGCCGCCACGGACCCCGTGGGCATCATGGCCCATCCCGTAGAAACCATCCACAGGCATCAGACGGACGGAATTTCCCGCATTGTCCAGCTCGTCCAGAAACGGGGAATACGCACCCTGGTGCTGGGTCTTCCCGTCCGCATGGACGGCACGGAAGGAACTGCCGCGGCCAAGGTGCGCGCTTTCGGAAGGGAACTGGCCGCAGCCCTTCCCGGCCTTCCCCTGATCTTCATGGATGAATGCCTCACCACCGTCATTGCGCAGGAAAAACTGCACGCCGCCGGGAAAAAGGCAAAAAACTTCCGCCCCGTCATCGACCAGGTAGCCGCCGTGGAAATACTCAACACCTGGCTTGATTCCACGCTGGGCTGAAGCCAAACGGCGCGCACGCTCCGTCCCTCCCGGCTCTACGCTCCTACGGAACTCCTTACTTCCCGTTTCCTGAGCAAGACCATTCTCCCGGCAAACAAAAACGCCGCCAGCCAACGCCCCCAACCACGGAACGCTGAAAACGTCCTTTCAGCATTCCGCAGTACGGGAAAACAAAGCTCCCTTTCCGCGCATCAGGCGCAATCCATGCTCAGCACCACCTTGCCGCTGCGGAACTCCTCCTGGGCCTTCTCCACAGCTTTCCGCACATCGCTCAGCGGATAAACGGTGTCCACGGCCTGCTTCAACCTGCCGTCCGCCATCAGGCGCGCCAGCTTGTCATAGGCGGCCTCAATCTCTGAAACAGGGGCATTCTTAAGCCACTGCGTCACCCACAGCCCCTCCAGTTTAATACCCTTGAAAATCAGAAAACCGTTCGGCACCTTGATGCTCTTCCGGCTCATGGCTCCGTACGTCACCATGCTCCCGCCGGGAGCCAGTATATCCATCAGGCGCAGGGCGCTTTCTCCGCCCACGGCGTTGGAAGCCAGCACAGGCCTCTTTCCATCCAGGCGGGCCAGCGTATTCTTCACCACATCCCCGTCATCCTCGCCCACCACCAGATCGGCGCCCAGCTCAGTCAATTCATCCCTCAATTCATCCGGCCTTCTCACAAAATTCACTGTCTTCACGCCCATTTCACGGGCCAGTTGAATAATGCACCTTCCCACTCCGGAATTGGCGGCATTCTGCACCAGCCAATCCCCCGGCTCCAGGGAAACGAACCCTTCCAGCATGCGCAGGGCGGTCAGGGGATTCACCTTCAGCATGGCCGCCTGGACGGGATCTACCCCCACCGGAAGCTTCATGACATTCACGGAGGGAACCGCCACATACTCGCTCCAGGAACCCACGCCGCGCAGGAGAATCACCTCATCTCCCTCTCGGAATCCCTCTGCGCGAGACTCCTGCACCACGCCGCAGCCTTCCAGGCCGGCGCGGGAGTGCGGCAATACGGGCTTCAAACCATAAACTCCCTGCACAAAATTGATGTCCGCCGGATTGATCGGGGCCGCCTTCATCCGGACCAGAACTTCTCCCTCCTCCGGAACGGGAATGGGGCCGGAAACGTACTCCAGCACTTCCTGGGGCTTCATGCTGCATTCGGAAAACTCTGCATAATGATTCTCACTCATGCTTTCACTTTCTCATGGAACGCCCCTCCGTGCAAGCGCCGGATACGTTTTACCCGGGAGCAGTCAGCCATAATACCGCTGCCGTGAAAAAACCCAGGGGTGCAATCTTTCCCGCATTCTGCACTTTTCCTGTGGAGAAAGACCTTCATCCGGCCCGGCTATCCGGCCTGCCCCTGCTCCACAGAGGAAGTCCGGGAAAAAATACGGAAGAACGCCTCATTTTCCTCTTTATCTGCGGTACCGTTCATTTTCCCGGATCAGCCTCTCCCGCTTTCAGCTCACCGCCTCTGCAGCCCCTCTTCATCATGGAAGAAAAAACCGGAGTTCACGCAAAAGAAAAGGCATGCTTCCGTACAGTCCAGGATAAATTCCAGGGCTTTCGTCCGGTTGTTCTTGACCTTAGGCAAAAATACGCTAGACTATCTCTCTCGCATTAACAAATAACTTCGATTGCCATGTCCCGAATTTGCATCATCAGAGGTACCATGCCTCACAAAGGTCGTCGTATCCATCGCTCCGGTCTTGCCAAGAAAAAGGGCGGTATTGGTCGTCACGTCACTAAGACTGTCAATCGTACCGTTTTCCCCAACCTTCAGGAGAAGCGCATCTGGGTTCCTGAACTCGGTCAATTCGTGAAAATGAAGATTTCCGCCAAGGCCCTGCGTACGATCAACAAGAACGGTGCTTACAACACTCTTAAAAAAGTAGGTCTCCTGTAAAAAAGATTCTTTTTTTTGAACGTTGTTTCACCACTTGAACTCTAAGGCTTCAACGAGGTGAGCAACTGGCAGAAAAAGATGTCCAAAAAGACAAGGGATCATCTGCTTAAGTGAGGCACCTCCAAGTTGAAGGTTTTATTGAAACATTAATACGCCAACGGACGTAAACAATACGTCCTCTACTGGAAAAGATCACACAGATGAAAGCCCAAACCAAAATCGCTCTTAGAATTAATGATGACAACCCCAACCACCACCTGTGGAATAACAGGGGGGTTTGGTGGTGCCACGTTACGGTTCACAAGCCGGACTCCACGGCGGAACGCCTGAGATTCTCGCTGAAAACCCGTGACATTGAAAAAGCCCGCGCCCGTCGCGACAAGATTTTCGCCTCCATTCAGCAGCATTTCGGCATTGCCGCCTAGAAAAGCTGTCGGGAGAGATTAAGGCAAGTCACATCAATCTCTTTTATAAGAACCGCTCCGGATCTGCCGGAGCGGTTTTTTTATTACACAATAACAAAGGCTTCCCGGGAAAAACTTTCCGGAATTGAAGCGCAAGCTCTGGTACAGGGGAGGCATTCACAGCCCCTCCTGCCCCCTGGAATCCGGCAATCCGCAGGCAGGTACTTTAAAAGTGGGATTTTGTGCAGAAGGTTTGTTTCTATGGATGCCGGTTCAATTAAAAGCCTCCCCTGCCACAGGCTTCAGGGGCGGCATATACCTGCCGCCCCTGAATGAATACAGAGCCGTCTCCTTCCCGTTACTTCTTTTTGCTGAACCGGAACATGGATGCTCCATGCCCGTTCAATTCTACCGCCATATCTCCCTGTACGGTCCCCTGGTCAGCGCGTTTCCAGAGGTCCCTTGCCTCATACGCGCCGGAAAGCCCCAGCTCCTTCAGATTCACCTTCAAAATTCCTTTCTCCTTCCCGGTATTGAAAAAGCCGGCCGCCACGGAACCGTCGGACAACTCCTTCGTCCACACCTGGAAACTCCCCTGGCGCCACGCTTTGCGGGCGGGGCGGGCAGCCGGATCCTGATCCACCGCTATCACCTCGTCATTGGTAAGCAGCCCCATCGTAAACGAATCAATATGCTCCAAATCACAGGAGACGATGAGCGGAGCGGACAGCAGGCACCACAGGGTCACGTGAGTGTACTGTTCATCCGGAGTCAGCCGCGTCTGGACAAACGTGGTGTTGGGCTGGTTAGGTTTGCCCAGCTTCCCAATCTGGAGAATGTCCGGGTCATTCCAATGTCCCGGGCGCATATGCTTCTGCCAGCGTTCCTGGGAAAAACCGATGCCGCTGACGCTGCCCCAGTGATCCTGGATATCCCCCGTCGTCCGCCATAAATTCGCCAGCTTGCCCAGCTCTTCCACATGTTCGTACGGGGCGGCATTGGACAAGCTGAGCACGATATCCCTTCCGGACTCGTCCAGCGCCTTGCGGATACGTTTTGTCGTAGGCACATCGTTGGGGTTCCAATCCACCTTCACATAATCGACCCCCCAATCCGCCCATTGTTTAGCGTCACGGTCAAACAGCCAGACGGCTCCCACATGATCCGCCTTTCTGCGATGAACGCCCGGATAACTTCCAAAAATTTGATCCTCCTGCTTGCGCTCCTTTTCCGGAATGGCCATTTCCCCGTAGTCCGACTTAGCGTTAGGCGCGCTCCCTCCGATAAAACCGGCATACGTTCCCATCCAAGGCGTGGAATAAATGCCCACCTTCATGCCCATGGCGTGAATAGCGTCGCACATGGCCTTCATGTCAGGAAAACGCTTATTGGGTTGAATGGCGCCATACTTCCCTCCGCGCCTGCCCTGCCAGCAGTCGTCAATGTTGATATAGGTCCAGCCATGATTGACCAGCCCCCGTTCCACAAAAAGCCGTGCCGTCTTCAGCACATTATCCTGCCCTACAGCCTCACTGTAGGAATACCAGCTGCTCCAGCCCATGGGCGGAGTCAGGCACAATTCGTCCCCCACCTTCAGAATCAGCTCCTTCATATCCTTTCCATGCCTGTTGGAAGCCTGGATATTTACCTTGTATTCCCTCTTCCCGGACGGAGCGGTACCCGCAATCAATCCGCGCGAATCCATCTTCAGGCCTGGGGGAAGCCCTGTTGCCTGAATTTTCATGGGCCGCTCCCCGGAGACGGGAACCTGGAACAGCATGCGGGAACCGGGGGTAGCCCCGACGATACGGGCGCCATTAATGGAGGGTGAAAGCGGAATTTCTGGAGTCAGGCGGACACCGGGAACAGGCGCAGGATAGGGATTAGGAAACTCTGCCCCAAATGATGCGGATACGGCAGCGCTGACAACGGCAGGGAGTAAAAAATGGTACAATCTCATAAATAGGGTTATAAAGGTGTACCTTAAAAACGTAGTTGCTTTGCCATTCCTTTCATTGCCCCCATTCATCCCTCCTTCCGCAGTCCATCCTGTTTCTGCGTTTCCCCCGCAGAACATGGCGGACTTTGAAAAAAGGCCGGAACGGACACTCCCGGCAATCCGGCCGCCAGGGAACGGAACTCCTCCTCACGCATCACACACCCTGCCGTCGCCAGGGCATCCGCCAGCGCAGCGGAAGACGCCCGGACGCTCACCTGCCTCCCTTCCGTAACGCCCAGCCCCGACCGGGGATCAAGCACGTGGGAATACGCTTTCCCGCCAATTTTCACCATCTGACGGGCGCTCCCGGAAGTGGAAACGGCCGCATGGCTCAACAGCAACACTTCCCCCTGCCCATTTCCCGTATCCACCCGCAGCCGCCATCCCGGTTCCCCGGGAGGAGGAGCGCCGGCCAGAACATCGCTGGTACTGTCAATGAAGAAGGAACATACACCCCTTGTTTTCAACATCTCCGCCATCCGGTCCACAGCAAAGCCCTTTCCCATGCCTCCCAAATCCAGCCTCATTCCAGAAACCGCCTTGACCGCCATTCCCTTACGGACGGACAACTTTTCCCATCCGCATGCACGGAGCGCGCATTCCCGTTCCTCGCCGGACGGAAGAATGCCAAGGCGGCGGCTCTTTTTCCACAGACGGATGCAGGGCCCCAGCGTGGGATCAAAAGCGCCGTTCGTCAGCCGGGCATAATCCAGGGCCAGAAGAAGCACCCTTTCCAATTCCGGAGAAACAGGCACGGAAATGCCGTATTCCGCAGCATTAAGCCGGGCCAGACCGCTTTCCGCATCCATGGCGGACATCACTTTTTCCCAATGGGCGGCACAGGCCAGAGCCTCCCCGCAAATCCTCTCCGCATCTCCCGCGTCCATGCCACTCCCGGGATAAGCGCGCACCGTGAACACCGTACCCATAACCGCCCCCCGAACTGTTACCCTCCCATCCGGGGAGTGCGCGCAGGAAAGCGGCTCCACAGAAGGGAGCTCCGCTTCCCCTTCCTGCCCCCGGATGGCGCCAGCAACAGACAGCAGGCAGGCGCAACATGCAGGAAAAGCAGCCTGCCGGAAAAAGGAACTCATGCGCACCCACGGGGACATAAGCAACAACCTACTCCGTACAAATGAACGGGGGCAAGGGCCGAATATGCCATAGGAACGCCCCTTTACCGGAATCCCATCACTTGAAAACGGACTCTGCTCTTTCCCGGTCCAAATCCGTAAGAAAGGAAGATGACCTTTTTACAGGAGCCCCCTCCCGGCAGGAAATGCAATGCCACGGTCATCAACTCACCCGAAAAGAAATACACAGGCCGCGGTGTTTTGCACCGCGGCCTGGACAATCTGTCTGAAAACGCCCTTCTATCTGGCAAACAGGCTGTGGATGCGGCGGCAGACTTCATCCACGTTTTCCCGTGAATTAAACGCGGAAATGCGGAAGAATCCTTCCCCCCTGGAACCAAAACCGGAACCAGGCGTAATAACCACATTCGCCTCATGCAGCATCTTGTCAAACATTTGCCAGCTGTCCAGACCATCCGGACACTGTACCCATACATAAGGGGCGTTTTCCCCGCCCCACACGCGCATGCCCGCCTGGCGGCAGGCATTCAGCAGAAGCGAAGCATTCCCCAGGTAATGGCTGATGAGCGCGGCGGTCTGGGCCATGCCCTCCATGGTGAACAGAGCCGCGGCGCCCCGCTGGACAATATAGGAAGCGCCGTTGAATTTCGTGCTGGTGCGGCGGCTCCAGAGCTGGCTGATAGAAACCTTGTTCCCTTCGGAATCATATCCGTGCAATTCCCTGGGAATCACCACATAACCGCAGCGCACCCCTGTAAAGCCTCCTTGCTTGGAGAAGGAACGGAACTCAATGGCGCAATCCCGCGCGCCGGGAATTTCAAAAATGGATCTGGGAATGGAAGAATCCTGTATGAAAGCCTCATAAGCGGAATCATAAAGAATAATGGCACGGTTCGCCCGGGCGTATTCCACCCATTTCAGCAGTTCATTCCGGGAAGCCACGGCTCCGGTGGGATTGTTCGGGAAACACAGGTAAATCAAATCCACATGCTCATCAGGCAATTGCGGCACAAAATTATTTTCCGGAGTGCACGGCAGATACACCAGCCCTTCATAAGAACCATCCGGGCTGGAACTCCCGGTATTCCCGGCCATGACATTGGTATCTACATACACGGGATAAACCGGGTCCGGCACGGCGATTTTGTTGCCGGTCCCGAAAATATCCAGAATGTTTCCCGTGTCGCATTTAGCTCCGTCAGAAACATAAATCTCATCCACTTCCACATGCACGCCGTGAACCTGATAGGCTTTTTTGGCGATTGCCTCCCTCAGCCAGAAATACCCCTGCTCCGGACCGTAGCCGTGAAAACGTTCATGAGTGGACAAATCATCCACGGCCAGGTGCATGGCTTCAATAGCCGCCATGGGAAGCGGCTCCGTCACATCGCCGATGCCGCAGCGAATCAGCCTTTTGGCCGCCTCCGGATGGGATTCGGCAAACGCATGTACGCGGCGCCCTATTTCCGGGAACAAATATCCCGCCTGCAACTTGAGAAAATTATCGTTAATGTTAGGCATGGTTTTAGTAGTAAGCGCTTTTATTCCATACCCGGAACGGGACGGAATCAAGGCCCCTTTCCGGCATGCCGTCCTTCCCTGCGTCACGAAACGGTGCGTCTTCCCCTGATGCTGTTTCCACCGTGCCAAAGCGGCTGCTCCTGTCCCTCTGCGTTTCATGCTCCTCACCAAACGTCTTGTCTTCCCTGATTTCCCTGAGTTTCTTTCCGGGCAAGATTCCCAAAAATGGGCAGGCAGATGCCCGGCAAGAAAAAACCTTCACTCTGCGGGGCATTATGGTCCTGAAGACGCCGGCAATCTTCATCCCCCCTTCTGCGCCAGTCCTGCTTTTGAAACCGGAACTTCCAGGGACATGACATGCTTCTCCGGAACGGAAAAACCCGTTTCCCTGTCTAAAAAGAACAAGAAAAAATCTTATGATCATGAATGAAATGGAAATCATCGACGTCCGCGGCCGTGAAATTATCGACTCACGGGGCAATCCCACCGTGGAAGTGGACGTGGCCCTCGCCGGGGGAGCTATCGGACGCGCATCCGTCCCCAGCGGAGCCTCCACCGGAGAGCATGAAGCCTGGGAACTCCGGGACGGGGACGCCAAGCGCTACGGAGGCAAGGGCGTGCTTAAAGCCGTGGAAAACATCAATAAAATCATTGCCCCGGAAATATCAGGGCACGATGCCACCCTGCAGCCGGCCATTGACAAAATCATGATCGACCTGGACGGCACGCCCAATAAATCCCGCCTGGGGGCCAACGCCATCCTGGGCGTCTCCCTCGCCGTGGCGAAAGCCGCCGCCATTCAGCTCAACCTTCCCCTTTTCAAATACCTGGGCGGGCCGAACGCCAAGGTTTTGCCCGTCCCCATGATGAACATCATCAATGGAGGGGCCCATTCGGACTCCCCCATTGACTTTCAGGAATTCATGATCATGCCCAAGGGGGCTCCCACTTTCCGGGAATCCCTGCGCTACGGGGCGGAAGTTTTCCATGCGCTCAAGGATGTGCTGCATGACCGCGGCCTTTCCACTGCCGTGGGGGATGAAGGGGGATTCGCCCCGGCCCTGAAATCAGCGGACGACGCCCTGGAATGCATTGCACAGGCCGTAAAACGGGCCGGGTACACCCTGGGCACGGATATCTTCATTGCCCTGGACGTGGCTTCCTCCGAATTCTATGATCCCTCCCGGAACCTGTACGTCTTCAAAAAATCAGACGGCCAAGGCAGAACGGCGGAGGAACTGACGGCTTACTATCAGGAACTCCAGAAAAAATACCCCATCATTTCCATTGAGGACGGCTGTGCGGAAAACGACTGGCTGGGCTGGGAACAGCTCACTAAAGCCATGGGCGGCAATACCCAGCTGGTAGGGGACGACCTGTTCGTGACGAATGTGGAATTCCTGAATCAGGGCATTTCCCGCCATGTAGCGAATGCCGTCCTGGTGAAAGTCAACCAGATAGGTTCCCTGACGGAAACGCTGGATACGGTGGAACTGGCCAAGGATAACAAATACTCCGCCATCATCTCCCACCGCTCCGGGGAAACGGAAGACGCCACGATCGCGGATATTGCCGTAGCGACGAACGCGGGGCAAATCAAAACCGGCTCTCTAAGCCGTTCCGACCGCATGGCCAAATACAACCAATTGCTTAGAATTGAAGAAGAACTGGGAAATGACGCAGTTTATGGTGGTAAAATTCATATTCTATGATCAAAAATGTGTCGTTTGACTGCAAGGAATGCTCTGGAGACGCCGCTACTACCACCGTTTTACCCTGGCGGAGCTTGAAATCCGCCGGGAGAAACGTGCCCTGATCGTCCAGAGAGCCCTGCGCCTCTTTGCCATTGTCCTGGCCCTGTGCCTGACGATGCTGCTTTCCCTGGTGTGTTTCAAGCCATGGAAGGATCTGCGCTCCCTGGAGCATGAACGTTCCTTCCTTCAGGCTCATCTGGAAAAATCAAGGGAGCAGATGGAACAGGCAAAAAACGAATTTATCTGGATCTCACAGGATCCCCACTACTTTGAAATGATTGCCCGGGATAAAGGCAACTTGGCCCTTCCCGGAGAGCACATTCTCCGCATTGCGGAACCCAAGCGCCTGAAATAAAGCGTTTTTCAGCGGGAAAAGAAAACCATGCACGCGGTTCCTCCCCCTCTCCCGTCGTGGGAGGTTCCCAAACGCTGGCATGCAGAACGAAATACGGGCTAAATCTAACGCAGCCTTACTCTGGCTGTCTGTCCGGCTCAGTCTTGTCATACTCCCTCATCAATTTGGCGGACCAGCTGATACTGTCGGGAAAACGGCATGCAGGCGTCGTAGTCAGGTATGTTCCCAGCTTTTTAGCGAGGGAATCCGCATCCTGGTGCCTGGAAAAATACAAATCCCTCTGTTCCTGGGGATCATCCGCCACATTGTAAAACTGCGGAGCGCGGTCCGGTACCAGCAGGTACTTCATATCACCGGCCAGCACAGCGGACGTATAATCCGTACACCAGAAAAAGGTGCGCGGAACGGAAGCTCCCTTGTTCCCCACCAGCTCCAGAATATCCATGCCGTCCAGCTTCCTGGGAATGTGACGGCCATTCGCCTTCAGCAAAGCAGGAAGCAAATCCACGGAGGAAACAGGCTGTCTGCAAACGCTTCCGGGAATCAAACGCTTGTCCGCCGGATATCTGATAATAAAAGGTACGCGAACACCTCCCTCAAAATGCTGCCTCTTGGCACCCCGGAAAGGGGCATTGCAGGAAGAAGCTTCCGGAGCGCCTCCATTGTCCGACAGGAAGACGACGATGGTATCCTTTTCCAAACCGTCCGCTTTCAAGGCATCCAGAATGCGGCCTATTCCCCTGTCCATCGCATATACCATGGCGCAATAAACCCGTCGTTCCCCGTTCTGCACGTTCCTGAATTTGGCGATATCCTCCGGTTTGGCTTCATTGGGCCAATGGGGGGCATTGTAGGAAACGAACATGAAAAAAGGTTTCTTATCCTTTCCGGCTTCCCGCAGAAATTCGACCGCCCGGTCTGTAATATCGTCCGTCAAATAGGTGATGTCCGTCTTATCCGTAAAATTGGATACAATCATGGAGGGATTCAGGCCTTCAGCCTCCTTCTTCACGGGGAAATAATGCCGGGAACCGCCCAGGAACCCCCACCAATGCGTAAAACCGCGCTCCGGCGGCGTGTATCCCTTCGTATGGCCAAGATGCCACTTGCCGAATACCGCGCTCCGGTACCCGTAGGGGGCCAAATACTCCGGAATCAATTTTTCCGTCTGCGGCAGCCCGTAGTGGGACTCCGGAAGATAATCCATCTGGATATTGGGATTCGTCGTGATGCCGTAACGCTTGGGGAAACGCCCCGTCAGCAATCCCATGCGGGAGGGGGAACACATCGGTGCCGTCACATACGCCCGGGAGCAAAACACGCCCTCCTTGGCCAGCCGGTCAATGGAAGGCGTTTTAATCTGCCTGGAACCAGTACAGCCCAAATCCCCATAACCCAGGTCATCCGCCAGAATGACAATCATGTTCGGCGGTGTGGGAAGACGGGGCTGCGCCACTGCCGCTCCGCAAAACAAACCGCATAGAATCAACAAAAGGCGCTCTTTCTTCATCATGCGTTTATCTACGTATCTTAGCCGCCCTATCAATCAAAAAACCTCATTCAGAAATTCCCTGACGCTTCGTTTCCGCAAACCAGATCCTCCGGCGTTCCATGACTTTGCCTGAAATTACGGAACGGCAGAACTACTCTCTCATCTGTCGTAAAAGAGCCGCTATATACTGCCGGGCCTCCGCTTCCTCAATACCCGTACAAAACTCGAATGGCTTTCCTCCCGGTTGCTCCACCACAATTTTATACAGAGTTCCATGATTCCGCCGTATACTGCTTTCCTCGATGGAAATACGGGAATCTTTCTCCAGCAAAAAATGCTGTCGGCGGCCCAGATTACCTACTCCTCGGAACAATTCCCCCCTGCTTGGCGTCAGGATCAGCGTCATGCGGCCAAACAACACATAAAAAGCTCCCGCAAATGTACCAGCCCCAACCAGAACAAAAGGGATTAAAAACAATAGTCCGAACAGATTTTCGCAAGACATTTCCTTCCTCACCGCAAACAGGGCAACGCATGTTACAGAATTCCAAAAAATCGAAAACATCAGTAGAAAAAGTCCCGCACCTTTTGGTTTCTTATACGTTATTTCCAGCCCCCTCGCCGTTTTCGTCACGCTCATGCGGCGGGGAATGGAATCAAGAATTTCCTCATCCCTTTCCTCCTGAACAATCTCTGAAAATTTGCTTATCTTATTGCAGGAGCGGCATAACACCATATCTGCAGCCATATTCACATCTTCCATAGCCAGAAAGGCGCCGCATGCCAGGCACTTCCATTCAGTGTGGATAGCCATATCGGGCACTCTAACAAACTTCCATATTCGTTAAAGAATAAAAAACATAGCCCGTTCCCACACGCATCCCATTCATGGGAATACCACTTTTTAAAAACAGGAAAAAAGGACGTCGGTCTTTCTCTTCCTACACAATCCGGCTTCATTCTATTTTTACAGATAGAATATAAAACAAACCACATTGGCTGTTTTTACTGCCTTGTCCGGCAAACTATCATCCGTGACACAGGGCGATCCAATGTCATTTTCAAAATGGGGAGCTGGAACCTTCGCCCCTTCCAGCTCCCTCGGAAGGGTCACGCGGACCTCTTGTGAATCATGCGTTTTCCCATCACCTTGATCACAGTGGCGGCTGTATCCATCTTCATATTTTTTATGTAGAATGTCGTGGTATTGGACTTTTTATCCTGACTCATGTTGACAGTTTTCTCTCCGCCAAGCAGAACCGCTTTCACATCACCCTCAAACGAGCAGGGAATGGTCAGCTCTCCATTATCCGGTTTATCATAAACAAAAATATAGGTAATATCTTCCCCCTTTCTGGTAAGGCGTCCCCATGTCAGTTCAATATTCAGCGGATTGGCTCTGGTTCCATAAATGGCTTCACCGTTTTTTTTCATCCAGAAACCGATTTCCTTGAAAATACGGATGCTTTCAGGAGGAATGGATCCGTCGGGCATGGGGCCTATATTAAGCAGAAAGTTCCCTCCGCGGCTAACTGTATCAATTAACTCCCGAATCAGGGCTTGAGATGTTTTCCATTCCTGATTATCCGCTGAATATCCCCATGTTCCATTAAGAGTCTGGCATGCTTCCCAATCTCCATTAATGCCAGTTGCCGGAATATGGTGTTCCGCTGTGGAATAATCCCCTTTCCATGCGGGAGTTACTCTGATTCCCCCTTCACTAAGATGATTTGCAGAATGGTACAAGCGATTATTTTGAATTGCCTTGGGATTTTTTTCAAAAAGATTCTTCATCAATGCTGTCGCATTCCACGCCTTATCTCCCTGAAAACCAGGCTGGCTGAAATCCCACCATACCAGATCTACCGGGGCATAACTGGTCAGCAGCTCATTGAAAATATTGTAAAGGTAATCCTTGTATTTTTCATGGTTCCCGAATTGCCGCCGTCCTTGTTTTTGAGCCTCATAGTTACCCTTAGGATAAGAAATGCCTGAACCTGTCGGATCGTAATCCGGATGGCTCCAGTCAAGAAGGGAAAAATAATATCCTGCCTTCATTCCATATTTTTTACATGCCTCTGCATATTCCTTTACAATATCAACACCCTTGGTCGTTTTAACGTTAAAATCACTGAATTTTGAATCAAACATGTTAAAACCCTCATGATGCCGACTTGTCAGGATTGTATAAACGCACCCGGCCTCTTTGGCCAATTTTACCCATGTCTCAGCCTTTCCGCGTTTGGGCTTAAACCGGGGAAGGGCCTCTCTGGCGTATGTTTCGCTATCCACTCCGGAATACTGCATAATCCATTCCACGCATCCCTTATATTTTTTCCCCTGAATTTCCCCCGCCAGCCCGGAATACAACCCATAATGGATGAACATGCCGAATTTTCCATCTCGCCACCATTTCATTCTTGCGTCCCGGGCATCCTCAGTCTCGGGAGGCGCTCCTTCATGCACCTGCGGTTCCGTTCTTTTTTGAGCATTTTTCTTTAAAGTAAACTTTTGCATAAACTCCAAATACGGTTTGATTTCCTCTTTATTTTGCATCATTCCACTCATAGCCAGCCGTTTAGAGGCATCATGCAATTTCCCCTGCAACTCCATTGCCGCTTTATAAGCCTCCTTTAGTTGAGGGGGACATGATTCTGAAGTAAGCTCAAGAACGGCAACAAGATCGGGATTACGCCCACATTCCTCCACCAAGGCACGGAAATACTTCATAGCCATAGAAAGATGATCCGGAGACTGAACGGTATCAAGTTCCCGAACCGCACTTTTCAACACTTCATGAAGTTCTTCAAATCCCCTCACGCTGGGGTCGATTCCATATGCCGGAAACAGATGAAAGAACAACATCATTATGGAAAATACATTCGCCTTCATTACCAATGAATACAAAACGCAACACTTTTTCTTTCAGAATTATTCATGCCGGTTCTGCTTTCTTGTTCCCCAATTTCATTTCTCCGGACGGCCTTACTAAAAAGGCCGAAAAGAAAAAAATGCCGATTCCGCATGATGGGAATCGCCTGTTCCGTTAATTTAAGAAGGGCATGACCCGCCTATACTGACGGTGTCAAATTCCACAATCTTTACAATAATGTTCTCCGCCTCATCCGCCTCCTGATTCCTGATGGCTGCGAGAAGGTCGTCATGCAGCTTCATGGCGCCGGAGTCGTATTGCTTCTCCTGAAGCAGCTTTTCCAGATTCTCCTGCACATGGCGGATGACCACGTTATATAATTCCGAGAGCACCGGATTATGCGTGGCGCGGGCCACGGCGGCATGAAACAGCATGTCATCCTCAATGCCCTGCCTTACCCTGCCGTGGCAGTCTTCCAGGGCATTTTCCAGCTCCTTCAAATCTTCATCCGTCCTTTTAACGGCGGCCAGCCGCGCAATTTCCTTTTCCAAAGCCAGCCGCGCCTCCAGAATCTGAGGCAGCTCGGATTCCTTGAGGCGGTTGCTCACCGCGACGGCAAAGCGGTCTGACGCCATCACGTACGTGCCGTCCCCGGGGCGCGCTTCCAGCATCCCCATGTGAATCAGGGATTGAAGGGCTTCGCGGATGGTGTTGTGGCTGACGGAAAAGGCACGGGCCAGTTCCGCTTCCGCGGGAATGCGGTCTCCAACCTTCCATTTGCCGGACCGTATCATGGATTCCATGGCGGTAAGCACCTGGCGGGCCAGGGACACCCGCACCGGTTTCTTCAGCTCCATTGTCTTGGACTGCTTCATGAAAAATTATCGGATAACGGTCCAGAGACGCCCCTTCTCCGTCTTGATTAACTGGATATCCAGCCCAAAGGCGTCTTTCAGGTTTTCCTCCGTCAGCACCTCGTCCCGGCTTCCATGCGCCACGATTTCTCCAGACTTTAAAATCATGCCGCGGTTAAATACGGGAAGGATATCTTCAATGCGCTGGGTGATGAACACGATGGTCAGATCAGGCCTCGTTTCAGCCAGTTCTTCAATGGTTTTCAATAAAAATTCCCGCCCTGCCAAATCCAGATAAACGCTGGGTTCGTCCAGAATCATCAGTTCCGGATTCGTCATCAGAGCCCGGGCAATCAGCACTTTCACCTGTTCCCCGGAAGACATGGCTACCACCGGTCTGTCTATCAAATGCTCCGCTTTCAGGGATTTCATGATTCCTGCGGCTTTTTCCTCCTCTTCCGGCGTCGGCTCCCTCAAGAGGCCGATAGTGCCGTCGGGGCCGGAAAGCACCATGTCGCGCCCGTTCCAGGAGCCATCCTCCAGCCACTTGTGCATGAACGGACTCACCCACGCAATGGACTTGCGCAATTCCAGCAGGTTCACGTGCCCGAAGGTCTTGCCCAGAACCTGCACCCTGGCTCCGAAGAGCGGCCACGCAAACCCCATCAGCACCTTGACCAGCGTTGTCTTTCCGGCGCCGTTGGCCCCCAGAATAAAACAACGTTCTCCGCGCTGCACCTGCCAGGAAATATTGTGCAGGATTTCGTGCCCGCCCAGGTATACCCTGGCGTTTTCCACATTGACGGCCGGCGTGGCGTGCTCCATAAACTGAACAAATGGCGGATTTCCGGGAAAAGCCCGGGAATATCCGTGCCGCTCCGCCGCATTCCGGCGGAACGGCACGCGTTCCAGGTAAAAGAAACCTTAGTTCCTTTCAAACAGGCTGCGAATCTTGGCGCCCACGATTTCCACCGGGTGCTGGCCCAGGGCTTCGCGCTTGGCTTTGAGGTTGGGAGCGCCCTTGGCTGCCTCTTCCAGCCAGTCCTTGGCGAACTTGCCGGATTCAATGCGCTTGAGGGATTCCTTCATGCGTTCTTTCACCTCCGCGGGCAGGATCTGCGGGCCGTTGTAATATTCGCCGAATTCGGCCGTGTTGGAAATCACGGAGTTCATTTTCTGAATGCCGCCGTTATAAATCAGATCCACAATAAGCTTGGCTTCATGCACGCATTCGAAGTAAGCCATTTCCGGCGGGTAGCCGGCTTCCGTCAGGGTTTCAAAGCCGTACTTCATCAGGTCCACCAGACCGCCGCACAGGACGTTCTGTTCACCGAACAGGTCTTCATACGTTTCCTGGGCCATGGTGCATTCCAGCACGCCGCCGCGGGTCAGGCCTTCAGCCTTGGCCATGGCAAGAGCCACGTCACGGGCCTTGCCGGAGGGGTTCTGATGAACGGCAATCAGGCCGGGGCAGCCGAACCCTTCTTCAAATACTCGGCGCACTTCCGTGCCCGGGCCCTTGGGGGCCACCATGATGACATCTACATCCGCGGGGGGGACGATGGTATTGAAAACATACGCGAAGCCATGGGAGCAGCAAAGCGTCTTGCCGGCCTTCAAGTGAGGCTTGATTTCAGCTTCATACACGGCGCCGTGGCTTTCATCCGGCAGCAGAATGTGAATGATGTCCGCTTTTTCGGCGGCTTCCGCGACGCTCATTACCTGGAATCCATCCTGGGCGGCGGCGTCAAAAGACTTGCCGGGGCGAACGCCGATAATCACGTTCACACCGGAATCACGCATGCAAAGTGCCTGAGCGCGCCCCTGGGCGCCATATCCGATCACGGCAACGGTCTTGCCGTTCAATGCGCTGAGATCAGCGGCGTTGTCATGAATAATATCCATTGTTACTCCTTCTTTAAGTAATTCATCCAAACATCCAATGTTTGGATGAATGTCAACATATCCATCCTTCTCATGATTGCAAGCCTATTTTAAGCAGGCGCCTGTGTTTTTCCCTGTTCTTTGCAAAAAAACGGAAAGGACGGGGCAGGAAAAAGCGGAAAAATACGGGACCGGAGCCATGCAGGAAGAAGAACCACACCGGAGAATTCAAAAGCATGACATTCCCGCACGGCGGAACACTGGAAAGGAACGCCCGGCCCATGCCCAAAAATTTTTTCCTGGCAGGAGAAAAGCCACCTTTTCCACATTCCCCATTTCAAAAATATCCCATATTCACGGCACACCGCTTCTTCAAGCCCGCCCCATGTCATTTGTCCGGAGAGGCCTGGACATTGGCGTAAATCAACCGGGAAGTATCATACCCCAGTTTTTCCGCGCAATGAAGCATCGGCTGAAGCTCGTCATCCTTCAACTGCGGCGAGCGGGCAAGCAGCCACAGATAATTCAGGGAACCGCCGGAAACTACGGCGCGGGTGTAATTTTCATCCAGGAAAGCCACTTCATACCGGCCGTATACCAGTGGTACAAAGTACACTTTCAAATGATTGGGGGCATCCCCCGCCACCGCCCGTGCACGCGCCTCCTTCCGTTCCCCGGTACGAACGTCATAACCGCTGTTAACCACGGAAATGGAACCGTCCTCCCTGCGGTCATACCGGGCAAGAACCCTGCTGAGCCCGCGCTCGAACCAGTTTTCCAGACGGGCTATTTCGTGCCATTCCCCCAGATAACGTTCCAGATTGAAATCCGGCATGGGATCGGTTTTGACGGAATGACCGTGAAACAGGGAAGTAACGATGGTCTGTATCATGCTCATGATTTGACAGAAAATGCTTTGTTAAAAAAAGTGCGGATATCCGGATATTGGAACGTAAACCCTTCCCTCATCAGCGTCTCCGGAACGGCGCACTGGCCGCCGGTAATCACCTGGGAAGCTTCTCCCATCAGCAACCGCAGAACGGCGTCCGGAACACGGATGGACAGACGGGTGTGGAAATGTTCCGCGGCTGCCCTGTAGAATTCCCGGTTGGTGGTGCGCTCCGGCGCCGTTACATTGACCGGGCCGGAAATATACTGCCTGCCCATAATGAAGACCAGGGCATCCGCCAGATCTTCCAAAGCCACCCAGGAAAAAAGATGATCCGGATTTCCTGCGGTTGCCGTAACGCCGAACCGGGCCGGCCGCATCATCTCGGGGAGCGCCCCTCCATCCGGAGAAAGGACTACGCCAAACCGGGTAAGGACCAGCCGCACGGAGCTGTTCACCAGCCCGGCCTCCTTTTCCCAGGCCACGCACAATTCCGCCAGAAAGGAATCCGCTTCCGGAGCGTCCAGTTCCCCATGACAGCCGCCGGACGAGCCATAGTACCCGACAGCAGAGGCGGAAATCATCACTCCCGGCGGTTCATGCAGCCTGTTGACCGCTTCCACCAGCTTGCGGGTGGTCATGATGCGGCTCTCCACCAGCTCCCTCTTGTAGGCATCCGTCCAGCGCCGGTCGATGGGCGCTCCGGCCAGATTGATGACGGCATGGCATCCCGCCAGGGCCTGCGCCAGGCAATCCACGCCCTCCTGGGCAAATAGATAGCGCCGCAAGGGCGTCACCCGATGCCCGAACATCTCAAGACGCTTGGACAAATGACTCCCTATAAATCCTCCGGATCCCGTAATGGCTACATTCATCACCTTAACCCAAATGGAGGCCCGCCTCCGGGGCGGAGGTCCGGCACCTCGCCGGAATCTCCCCCACGGAACAGGCAGCCTTTGCCGGATAAGACATTTCCGGCACTCCCCTGTGTTCAGAAGAGGACATACTTTGCCGCATTCCCTCTTCCGGAAAGAATTTTTTCAGTGGAACACTTTTCCCGGCCGCACAGGAAAAGATAACTTGATTTTCACCAGCCTCATCTTATGTTGGATACCGTCACAACCGCTGCCCTGTCATGAATAAATCTCCCAAAACCGTCTTCTCCCTGCTCATTCCCGCCGTCATCTTCGTCGCTGCGGGCGCCGCCATTTTTGCCTTCCAGAATTTCAGCAACAAGCGCGTATTGTCCGGCTTTGCCGGATATGTCTATTCCAAACCCATTTTCGGACAGAACAGGTTTGAAGGCATCCTGATCGGGCCGTCCTCCACGGGATGGGCGTGGAGAAAGGAAGTCAGCAAGGTTTCCATCACTCCGGATACCACGGTGGAAGAATTCGACGCCCGCAATGGAGGGGCTATCCTGGGCAAGGACAAGCTCCCCATTTCCTGCAAAGCTTCTCTGGTTTACCGGCTGGACCCGTCCCGGGTCAAGGAATTCATGGAAGATTACGGAGGCATCGCCCAAAGCTCCGGCCGCAATGATGACGAAGTGGCGGACGAAATCATGCTCTTTGCCTACAAAAATTTCATTCAGCAGCCTTTCCGTACAGCCGTGCGGGCGGAATTAAGCCAGTACAATGCCCTGGACGCCTCCGGCAGCCTGCAAAAAATTTCCGACAACGTTTACACGCAGTTAAGCAAGCGGCTGGACGGCACCCCCTTTATTGTGGATTCCGTAGCCGTGGGGGAAACAAATCCCCCGCAGGCCATCATTGAATCCGTCGTCAGAAAAGTTCAGACGACTCAGGAAAACGAACGCAAGGAAACGGAACTTCAAATCGCCCGGAAAGACATCGCTATCCAGCGTGCACGCGGGGAGGCGGAAGGCGCCATGAAAATGGAAATAGCGCGCCAGGAAGCAAACGCTAACCTGGCCCGGGGAGAAGCGGAGGCCAAAGTCATTGTCATGCGGGGCAAGGCCCAGGCGGAAGCAGCCCTGGAAGCAGCCCGGGCGGAAGCGGAAGGACTGGCATTGAAGGAAAAGGCCATGGGACCGAACATGCTCCGCGCCAAGGCCTTTGAAAACATGCTGAACAATGCGAAGGTCTATCTCCCCTCCGGAAAAGATGCGGAAGGCAACATGTCTGTACTGGGTATCCTGAACCTGGACAAGGAACCCGCCAAATAAACTCACCTGTTCCCGGCCCGCCGGAAAGGCGGCAGCATCACGAGGCCGCAGGCCCGGAAGGGGAAAAGCTGCCGTCCTCTTCCTCCCCAGCAAATTCATGCTTGAGCATGAACAGTCCGCACATATTCATCAACACGCAGGCGACATACAGCTTCACGGGCACCATGGCGAAATCCATCAAAGGCCCTGAAGGAAGGTTCAGGATGATCCATCCCCCGGCGCATATGGCGCCAAGCAACCCGGCATAGGAAAAGGGAGCCCTTCTGACCAGCCCCCACCAGCCCACGGGAGAAAGACCGGAAAAACGTTCCCGAACGGAGGTTCTCATGAATACGCCGGGAAAGTAAATCACACCCGCCGCCAGGAACAGCCACGCCAGGGGAGTATCCGCCGCCCAGGCCGCAGTATGCACATACACGGCGAAAGGCAGGAAGGAAACGATGATGCACACCACCAGCCGGACAAAAGGCAGCATGAGGGAGTCAAGCCATTCATCCAGTTCAGGAAAGGGGCAGATATCCTCTTCTCCCATGGCGGACTGCCTCACCATTTTCATGAAAAAGGCGCACATGAAAGGCAGCAGAAAACAAAAGGCGGCAATCCATCCGATGAGAACATCCCGGGCCGCCAGGAACATGCCCCATACCATCATGACGGAAAAGACAAAAACCATGGGCCTTCCACGGAAAGGATAGCCCAGAGAGGAAAGGTAGTCGGACACACCAAAAATGTTAGAACATTCATTCACGTATCGTCAACGTCTTATCCAACTGTCTAACAAAATAATCCTCCCTTCTCTTCAGGAATAGAATGCCTCCACAATCCGGGCGATGCGTTCCATGTCCTGCGGCCCGCAGCGCTGGTCCACAGGAAGCGGCAGAAGATGCAGCGCCAGTTTCCGTTCCAGGCTGCTGGCAGGGGCCTGTTCCAATACCTCCGGCCACAGGAGAGGAATCAGAACGCGCTTATCAATCAGCACGTTCCTCAGCTCGGGAAAAGCTGTCCAAAACGGATAATAACACGGAGCGGACAAGGAATCCGCCTCCACGGAAAGACGGTTCAAATGGCCCAGCCTTTCATGAAGAAAAAGGAAATGATTCATGCGGAGCAGCCGCGCCTGTTCATAATCAATGCCGCTCATCAGTCGCTCCGTCAGCCGGGAAACCCTTCGCAGCGGGGTATTCCGCAAGCGCCGTTCATTCCGTTCACAGGCGGCGGAAGCCCTTTCCTGCCCATGCTCCAGGCATTCCAGCAAAAAAGCGGCGGCAGGCAGGGATTCGTCCCGCTCCTCCGGTTCCGGCAAGGACCGCTCCGCATCCATCACGGCGATCCCCCCGTCAGGAAGACCGGAAAACTTACGCGGACTGTACAAGGAGGCCACTCCGGAACGGGCCGGAGAATACAGGGCCAGCGCATTGTCCACAATCAGGCTGCCGCCATACCGGGAAGCCAGACGGTCCACGCATTTCTCTTTGATTCCGAAGTAATTGGTGTACAAAAGGTATTCCCCCTTTTCCAATTCCGGCAGTTCCTCCGGTTCCAGGCGTTCGTCAATGCGGTAAGTAATCACGGGAATGCCAAGCCGTTCCATCGTTTCCACCACCGTCCGGCATGTATACAGGGGAACACGGACACAGCGCACATCCCCCAGGCGGCGCAGGATATATTCCAAAGCGCGTCTGCCGGAATTCACGGCTACACTCCTGCCGGGATGCCATTGCGGGAAATTGCCGTACTCCGGCAATTCCAGCCCGAAAAAACCGCCTATGCCCGTCCTCCTTTCCATACACCATGCCATACTACATCTCCCCTTTAAAGAAAAGCGCCATCTGGTACGGAATCCCCTCCTGCATCAGTCCGTCGGAAAAGCCGCCGGAACACGGACCGGAGAGGGCGCGGCACGCCATCCCCAGGAAAACAGACCGTTCCCTGTGGGAAAAATCTCCCGGAAAGCCATTCTTCAAAAAATACCGCGCTTTCATGTCTCCCGCCGCCATGAAACGTTCATCCCTTTTCCTCCTGCCTCTGCCCCCTGTTCCATGTCTCCTCTCCAAAATGCCCCTTGCGGAACCGGATGCATCCTCCGTCCGGATAAATCACCGGCTTTGGCAGAAGACGCTAAAAAGCGTCCCGCAAGTATCGGGAAACATCATTGCGCCGGCCCCCGTTTCTTACCGGTGTTCCGGAGCGGAAACCTTCCCGGCGGCCAGCCATGTCGCCCGGTGCCACAATCCTTCCAGCACCCCGTAGCGGTGCCGCTCCAGCCACCAGCGGCAGAACCATATCTGTCCGGTCATGGCGGCAAAGCCGACCGCAAAACTGGCCAGATACCCGCAGTAGGGAGCCAGCCCCAGTGCATACGGGAAAAAAATCAGGGAGCCGATCACGGACTGGGAAACATAGTTGGTCAGGCTCATGCGCCCGTAGGTCAGCAGCGGAGCCGTCGCTTTCCTGAAATATTCCAGCCGGTACAACAGAACGAACCCGGCCACCCATACGCCGGTAAAGCAAACATTGTGCCACATGCTAAACACGGTATGCACAGGCCCCGGCAGCCCCGGCAGGCACATCACCACGTAAAATGCACAGGCCCCGGCCAGGGAAAATAGCAGTCCGCGGGTCCAGAACACAGCCGTTCCGTCATTCTGCAAAAAGAAATCCTGGCGCCCCAGAACAAACCCCAGCAGGAACAGGCCCGGGGCCTGCATCAAACGCCCGGCTTCAATACCCCATGCCAGGCTGGCCCATTGTCCTGTAGTCAGGTTCTCCCAGGCCATCACCCAGAAATTTCCCGTATCCACGGCGGATTTCAGGGAAGCGTACGATTCCGCAACAGACAGGGAGGGAGGAACCCAGCCCGGATGCATCCACTGCACCGCCGCATAGGCCCACTCCAGCGGCTGGGCCAGGAAAAACAGGGACAAAGCCACCAGCGAGGATGTCTTCAACCGGCGGCACGGCACCAGCAACAAACCTGCAAGTGAAAAAGTCAGCAGAACATCACCGCCCGGGAAAAACGCTGCATTCATGCAGGCGAACACCGCCAGCAGGCACATGCGCCAGACAAACCTGCCCGCAAAATCCCTTCCCTTCCGGGCCTGGTTACGGTACTGGACCGCAAAAGTGAATCCGAACAGAAGGGCGAAAATGGTGTAGGACTTGCCGGCAAACAGGAAAAAAAAGACCTCCTTAAACTGCTGGTTGGCCGCTTCCATCATTGGGGAAGAAGCCACGGGATAGGAATTATAGATGAAATGTTCAAGAAAATGCAGCAGCATGATCGCCATTACGGCAAAGCCGCGCAGAGCGTCCACCACGTAAATGCGTTCGTTGCCGGGGGGATATACGGAAGGCATGACAATAATACATGCCAGGAAGCCTTCTTTTTTCAACAGATGGAACATATATTGCGGCAATTCCATTTACCACTCAAACCCCGCAGGGTATTTTCTCTTCATATTGCTGAAAATTAACAGGTCCCTCTATCTTTCCGCTTGCAGCCCCTCTGGATGCATGGCATAAGTTCATGAAGAAATCTAACAAATGCCCGGTCTTTTTCCCAAAAGCCGCGGAAATCCGGCAGTTTCCCATGAATACCCCCCCTATCCTCTCTCAGGAAGAACTTGGCTGCGCCATGCAAAAGCTCCGTGCTCTGGCTGCCGCCATGAACCAGGTCCTGTTCGGTCAAAAGGATCTCATTGAACTGGTTCTCATTGGCGTACTGGCTCGCGGGCATATCCTGCTGGAGGGCCTGCCCGGCCTGGGCAAGACGGAACTGGTCAAAGGCCTCTCCAGGGCACTGGATATCACAGCGCGCCGCGTCCAGTTCACACCCGATCTACTGCCGGGAGACATCACGGGAACCCCGGTTCTTCAGGAAAGGGACGGAACAAAAAACTTCATCTTCCAGGAAGGGCCCGTCTTCGCCAACATCATGCTGGCGGATGAAATCAACCGCGCCTCCCCCAAGACCCAGTCCGCCCTGCTGGAAGCCATGCAGGAACGCCGCGTCACCGTCATGGGAGAGACCCATGCCCTCCCCTCCCCCTTTTTCGTGCTTGCCACCCAGAACCCCATTGAACTGGAAGGAACCTTTCCCCTGCCGGAAGCGCAGCTGGACCGCTTCCTTTTCAAAATCAACGTCAACCGCACACCGGCGGATGTGCTGGCCCGCATTGTCCTCAACCGGGAAATGGGCGTGGAACCTGAAATATCCCCGGTTTTGAACGCGCAGGAATTGCAGGAACTCATGCAAATGGCCCGGAATGTAGCCATTCCCGAAGTGGTGGCGGACTATATAGGCAGGCTGGTCAACGCTACGCATCCCGGAGAATCGGAAGCCTCCGGAGGCGTTAAATACGGGGCCAGCCCCCGGGCGGCCCTGGGCCTGGCGGCTGCCGCCAAAGCCCGAGCTTTGCGCCACGGGCGCGCTTTCTGCTCCTTTGAGGATGTGCAGGCCGTTATTCATCCCGTGCTGGAGCACCGCATCCTGCTCAACCACACAGCCCGTCTGGACGGACAGACACCCGCCGCAGTCATCAACCGCCTGGTCAGGGAAATCCCTGCCCAGAACAAGCCCCTGCCGGATTCCCTGGCCGCCGCAAAAATTCATTGACCACACCTCCTCAGCCCTTCCCCCATGCGCCGCCCTCTCTCCCGTTCATGGCTGTTCTTCAGCCTCTTCCTTCTTTCGGCATTCAATATTCTCCCGCTCCACGCAAAACCGGCCACCGCTCCCCCCATCGCCGTTTCCGTGGAGAAAGCATTTGACTACAGCGCGAACGGCGCCCGCGTCCCTCTCCGGGTGAAACTGGAAAACACCACCGGCTCGGACAGAAAAGCCACTCTTCAATTCCATGAAGGGTGGAACGGAAACAGGAGAACCAGCCATACTTATCCGTTCTTCATTCCGGCCCGGGAAAGCGTTCATGCAGTCGTTTACCCTCCCCTCTCCTACAATCTCGTCTACGAAGTGAAGGAAAACCATGAAGGAGCTTCCCTCATTCCCACGGATACGGAGCACAGGAAAATTGTCGCGGTTATCCAGGAAGGCGCTCCGGCGGACTGGCACCTGCTTTCCGAATCTTCCTATAACGCGGCCGTTTCCTCCTGCGACCTGATGAAATGGCCAGCCGACTACCGGATGTACGAGGGGCAAACCTGCCTCATCATCCCGGAAAAAACCTACCGTACCCATTTTGACGAAGCCCACCGCAAAGCCATCCGCCAATGGGTGACGGGAGGGGGAAACCTGTGGCTCATCGGTGACAAGGGGCTTTCCGTTTCCACCCGGTTGCAGGGAAACGGGCGCATTCTGCACGTTCCGACCCTGGACGGCCTGCCGGAAGAAGAAAAAAAGCTGAAACTGGAGGAATTCATCAACCTCCACGAAAAGGGAAACTGTTACCCGGAGATTACCTCCGCCGCTCCCTATTATTTCTCAGCCCCATCCACCACGCTGGGGCTGGGGCTGATCATCTTTGCCGTGCTTGTCGGCCCGCTGAGCCTGTTCCTGTGGGCTCCCGCAGGCAAAAGGCAAAGGCTGTTCCTGCTGATCCCGGCCATTTCCGTGGGATTTTCCCTTCTTCTGCTGCTCCTGATTCTGGCCGGAGACGGCACGGGAGGGACGGGCAGCCGGGAAGTTCTTATCCAGGTTAATCCGCAGGACCACTCCGCCCTGATCTCCCAAAACCAGATTTGCAAGACCTCCGTCCTGCTGAACAATACATTTCAATTGCCGGAAAACGCCGGCATCACCGGAGCACGCATGAGCAAGGCGCGCGGCTCCATTAAGGAAAAACCCATAGAAGGCGCGTCGCGGCAAGGGGAAGAATGCGGGGGAAAATGGTTCACCAGCCGCTCCACGCTCCAGCACCGGATCATCATGCCGGTTTCCACACGGGCGGCGCTCACTCTGCTGGAGACGAGCCCCGGCGGGGCGCCCGTATTCCAAAGCACCTTTCCCGGAACCCTGAACGGACTCACCTACCGGGACGCCTCCGGAAAATACTGGACTCTTGAACAACTGCCTCCCGGCCGTAAAATGAAGGCATCCCCGTTCCTGCCGGAAGAAGAACCGGATGGCCCTCCCCCGCTGCACTTCCGGGCATCCATGGAACCGGCAGGCGGGGAACTGGGCCCCATCCCCACCCTGCCTTCCATTAACTGGGAAAAAACCTCCGTCACCGTCTCCGGCCCCGTCACTCCCCAGCCGCACGAATAACCATGAGTACGCCCCTACTGCTGGAAGTTTCCGGACTGTCCAAATCATTCGGTCCGCTGAAAGCCGTCAACAATGCCTCCTTCGTCATCCGCCAGGGCCAGGTCGTCGGCCTGATTGGCTCCAACGGAGCCGGCAAAACCACCCTCATGCGCATGCTGGCCACGCTGGAAATGCCTGACTCCGGCCACATCAGGCTCAACGGGGCCGATGTTGTGAATCATCCTGAACTGGCACGTTCCCGCATCGGATGGATGCCGGACTATTTCCACCCCTATAAAAACACCAGCGTCCGGGAATATCTGGATTTTTTCGCCAGGGCCTGCGGCATGGGCAGGGAACGTTTACTGGACGCCGTGGACGAAGTGATGGACTTCACGGAACTGGCCGGCCTCCAGAACCAGATGATTGACAAACTTTCAAGAGGGCAGACGCAGCGGCTCTGCCTGGCGCGCACGCTGATCAGCGACGCGCAATTCCTCATTCTGGATGAACCGGCGGCAGGATTGGACCCTAAAGCGCGCCTTGAATTTAAAAATCTGGTGCATCTTCTCAAAGCGCGCGGAAAAACGCTGCTCATCAGCTCCCATATTCTCTCGGAACTGGGGGAAATGTGCGACGCCCTCATCTTCATGAATGCAGGAACCGTCATCCATGACGGCAATATGGAAGACCTGCTGCACCGCCAGACGGAATCCGGATACGCCTTTGAAATCCGCACCGCCGGAGACAACACCGCCTCACTGGAGGAATGGCTGGCCCTCCGCCGGGGATGGAACGTGCGCCATGTACAGCAACAGAAAGTAGTGGCCGCCTTCGTCTCCTGCGAACCGGAAGCTGTGGCTGCGGAACTCCGCCAGCTCTGCCTCGACCTCCCCGTAATTGATTTCCACCGCAGCGAACGCCGTCTGGAAGAAGCTTTTGTGGACATCCTTATCCACGGCAGCGGGGAACCGGCCCCGCGGCAGAATCCCGCCTCTTCCCAGGAAAGCCCATCCATCCCCGCCTCATGAATACCTCCCGCTCTCTTGATTTCCCCATATGGATGCCCTCCGCTCTGGTCAAGGAATTGCGCCAGGGTCTCAGAACGCCGTCATTCATCCTCCTGGTCAGCATAGTGCCCTCCCTGCTCTCCTTTTTCTTCCTGTTCAGCTTCATCATCAATCCTCTTGATGGGGAGCCCTTCATCAGCCCCGACGGATGCCAGATCATCTTCTGGGTTACCATGGTCGTCGCCCTGCTCTTCATCATGCCGCTGAGGGCCTCCACCTCCATCAGGAACGAACTGCTCACCCGAAACAACGAACTGCTGCTGCTCACCAGGCAGAGCGCAGGCCGCATCGTGCTGGGAAAATGGATATCCTTCATGGCCCAATCCCTGCTGATTGCCTTTATCTCCCTGCCCTTCTTTCTCATCCGGTATTACTACGGGGAAATTAACCTGGTACAGGATGTAACCCTGTTTTTCCTCCTTTACCTGGGCTCCGGCATGCTGACCGCATATACCCTGTGGGCGTCCGCCATGCCCTCCCTGATGCGCATCATCGCTTTCTCCCTCATGGGCATCGGTATATTGACCCTGGGAGGCAGCCATGAGAATCTGGATTTTTTCCGGGATGGAGCGGGAGAAGGCGTTCTCCTGATATTCCTCGTCCTGGCGGACGCCTTCCTGGTCATCTCATCCCTGCTTCTGCTGGCAAGGGAATGGTTCTCCCCTGCCGCACAAAACACGGCCGCCCCCCTGCGGAAGCTTCTGCTGGCTTTTTTCGCAGCCTCCATCCTCCCCCTCCCCTTTCTGGAAAACGCAAGCGGCTCCATTCAAAACATCATGACCGGAAATTCCATTTTTGTCATGGTTTACGGAATTTCCCTGATGATTATCAACCTGAACACGCCTGCCCGCCTTCTTCCCATTCACATGGAGCAAATGAAAAACAAAAGATTCTCCAAGCTCCAGCAGCTGCTGTTCCTCCCCGGCATGCCGGGGAGCGTCCTGTTCACCCTGTTGCTCTGCGCCCTGGCGGCTATCGCCGTGTATCTGATAGACCGCATGGCATCCATCCCCGAATTCCAGTCCCCTCAACGGCTCTTTTGCCTCGCAGCAGGCGGCTGGTACGCCATCACCATGCCGGCCATGCTTCTGAAACCGTTCTGGGAAAAACTGAAAAACAATACCCTGCTGACGTACACCATGATCTGCCTCATCCTCTGCCTGGTGCAAAACGTGCTGTGGGGCGTGAATCTGTCCGTCCCCCTTCTCCCCGGAGGGTATTTATCTGAACTTTTGAGACAAGAAACATTGCCGGCTTTCAGCAAATTTTCCCTGTTCAGCCTGATGGACCTGGCTGCCGGAATAGCGGTTCTGGCTCTCACCAGCAAACACTGGATTGACATATTCCGGAACGCATCCCCCGAACCTCTCCAGAAACCGGGAAATTCCCGCAGGGAACGGGAATAGTTCTTGCCCTCCGTTTTGCCTCTCCCCCATCCCCATGACTTCTTTCCCCTTCCCCAGCCAGGTGATCCAGCCGGACGCCGAACAGGCGGCGCGCCGTCTCCGCCTGCCCTTTTCCTGCTGCGCCTGGAAAGGAACACAGGGCCATTGGGAGGGAACGGGAGCAGGCAACTCCATCGACTTTCAGGGAAGCCGCTCCTACCAGTGGGGGGATGACCCGCGGGATATCCATTGGGCGGCGTACGCCAGAACCGGCCAGCTCACCATGAAAGTCTTCCGGGCGGAACTGTCACCGCAGGTAGACGTGGCGGTAGATGTTTCCGAATCCATGTTTTTTCACGAAGAGCGCGCGGCACGCACGCGGGGCCTGCTTCAATTTTGCCTGCTCTCCGCCATCGGAACGGGAGCCCAGGTGAAGATTCATGCGGTGAAAGGGCGCCGTATCATCCCCCTGGACCAGGAAGATGTTCTCTCCGGCCAATGGGAAGCGCAGCTCCAGAGCCTTCCCCCGGATGAATCCATGCCCTCCATTTCCATCTGGCGCCCCAATGGAATGAAAATCTTCATCTCCGACCTGCTCTACCCGGGGGAACCGGACAACCTTCTGGAAACCATGGCCTCCTTAAAAGGGATGTCCGTCATCCTGGCCCCCACGCTGCAGGAAGAAGCGGAACTCCCCGCCGGCAACGCCAGACTCAAAAACTGTGAATCCGGCCACCTGCGCCGCCAGCTCATCACCCCTTCCCTGTCCCGGAGGTACGCCCGCGCCTACGCCGCCCATTTTGAACTCTGGATTTCTGCCTGCCTGCGCCGCCAGACCGTTCTTGCCCGCGTCCCCTGCAAGGGGACGCTGACGGAAGCCCTGTCCGGAGAAGCATTACGGCAGGGGGCCGTGGAACTCTCCTGAACCGCACCCGCACCCTTTACTCTCCCCCCCAAGCCCATGATCCCCCACTTCACCAACACGACCGCGTTCTGGGCGCTTCTGGCCATCCCCCTCATCACCGCCATCCATTTCCTCCAGCACAAAACAAAAACACAGGCCACAGCCACGCTCTTCCTGTTGGAAGCGCTGGTTCCGGAGGCCCATGAGGGTAATGCCTGGGACAGGTTGCGCGCATCGCGCTCCTTCTGGATGCAAATTCTGGCCGTCCTCCTGCTTACCTGGGTTCTGGCCGCTCCCGCCTGGCCCGGCAAAGACTCCGGCCAGACCGTAGTCTTCATTCTGGATGATTCCGCAAACATGACCCCCTTTCGTCAAGAAGCCGTGAATGCCGTTTCCGAAGACATGGACGCCATCCTCCGGTCCGGAATCCCGGCCACATGGGTTCTCATGGGCAGCAGGGCTTCCGGACAGCCGCTCTACCGGGGGCCGTCCGCCCGCCAGGCCCTGCACGCCCTGGATCTCTGGCAGCCGCGCGAAGGAACACATGACCTGGCCCCTGCCCTGCGCACCGCCACAGCCGTTGCCGGTCCAACGGGCATCACGCGCCTGATTACATCCACTGCCCGGAGGGTTCCCGCCGGGCAATCCGCACGGGGTGTAGGGAAACCTCTGGAAAATGTGGGTTTTGCGGGAATAACCCCGGTGGAGGCCGTCGGCCCCGGCCATTGGAGGATTGCCGTTAAAAACAATAGTCCATCCCCTCTTCGGAGCGAAATCTCCATCCATACGGAAGGCGGGCGTCCTCCTGCCCGGCGTTCCCTGTTCCTGAATCCAGGAACTGTCACGGAATTTGAATACAGCCTCCCTCCTGAATGCGGAAAAGCCGTGCTCCGGCTCCCGACGGACGCCTTCCCGGCGGACAATGAGCTCCTGCTGGTCCGCTCCGCTCCCGCCCCCGTTGCCGTCAGCATGGGAATTCCGGAACAATCCGGAAAAATCTTCCTCAATATCATCCATAGCCTGCCGGGATTCTCCCCCGTCCCGGACGGTTCAGATCCCGACCTCCTCCTGCTGGAGGGAAAAACGGAAAACGCCAGGGCCCCCGGAAAAGCGGCCATCATATTTGCAGCCAGCGGCAAGCCATCTTACGGCGCTGTCACGGCGGAACGGCATCCGCTGACTGACGGGCTGAACTGGAGCGGCCTGCTCATCCCCTCCATCGGTTCCATGAAGCCGGGGGAAAAAGCCGGCGTCCTGCTCTGGCAGGGGGAATCCCCCCTGGCCTGGGTGGACGGGAAACGCCTTTTCCTCAACTGGCCCTGGGAAAAATCCAATGCGGACCGCGTTCCGGCGCCCCTGCTCATGACCCGCAGATTTATGCAATCCGTACAGGAGAATCTGCCCGGAACACATTACGGCAACCTTCCCGGAGGAACTCTCTTATCCATGCCCGCAGGCGGAAAACTCATTCAAACCATGCCGGGGGGAGAACGCCGTGAAACTGTCTTTAACGGCAGGCTCCCGGAAGAAACCGGATATGTGGAAATCTTCCCCCCCGGAGAAGGGAAAACGCCCCTGTTCCAAGGCTCCGTCTGGTTCTCCGACGCCCGGATGGGAGATTTTTCCCACTGCTCAACGTTTGACACAGGACTTCCCCAGCCCCATGAAGAGGCGCTCCGGCACATGAAACGTGACCCTCTGGCCCCCCTCTGGCTGGCGCTGGTGTTCCTGGCCCTGATTCTTTCCTGGCTCCCTCCCGTCCCAGACACCTCCCTGCGCCCATGATTCAATTCAACACTCCGGAATGGTTCTTCCTGATCCCCCTGCTTCTGGCGGCAGGCTGGAAATACAGGCGTCTGCGCCTGGCCTCCCCCCTGCGCCTCCTCCTGCAGACCTGCCTGCTGCTGGCCCTGGCTCAGCCTGCCCTTGACAGGGGCGGCAAAGACATGGACTTGTGGGTGCTGGTGGACCAATCAAATTCCACGGCGGGAATTCCGGCAGCCGGGGCAGAGGAAATCCAGGCTATTCTGGAACGGCACAAACATGCCGGGGACCGCGTCCGATTGGTGGATTTCGCGCAATCCGCCGTGCTCCGGGGACGCGGAGACCCCGTCTTTGCCGGGGGAACCGCCGGAACGGACATGGAACAGGCCCTGGCCTATACCATGGCCCTGATGTCCCCGAACCGGACAAACCGCATCCTGATGTTGACGGACGGCTGGCCCACCACGCCGCTGGACCAGGCGGCGGAACAGCTCATCCAATCCCGGATTCCGGTGGACTACCGCCTGTCCGTCACCTTCCGGGAAGCGGACATCCGCATAGAACAAATCCGAACCCCGGCGCGCATCCGGCCCGGCGAAGCCTTTATTTTAGAGGCAACCCTGGCAGGCCCTCCCGGCCCGGCCATCACCGTTCCGTGGCAAATCAGCAAAAACGGGGGGGCTCCGCTGCGGGGGACGGCTACCCTGCTCAACGGCAAAGCCACGGTGAGGCTGGCGGACAGGCTCTCCACCCCCGGCTGTTCCGCTTATGAAATGACCATAACGCCGCAAAACGATCCAATCCCTGAAAACAACCGTGCCGTCAGCTTCCTTGAAGTGACGGGAGGAAACGGCGTCCTGCTGCTCTCCGGCTACGACCGCGATCCCCTGGCGCCTTTCCTGGAAGCGCAGGGGTTCCGCGTCCAACAACCGTCCGGCCTGAACCGGCTTGATGCCCGCCACCTCTCCGGCGTGGGGCTGGTCATCATCAACAACCTCTCCGCATCCTCCGTCCCGCCGGACTTTCTGCATGCCCTGGACTATTACGTAAGGGAACAGGGCGGCGGCCTGCTCATGTGCGGGGGCAGGCATAGTTTTGGCTCCGGCGGCTACTTCTCCTCCCCCATTGACGAACTGCTCCCCGTTTCCATGGAAATGAAGAAGGACAAGATGAAGCTCATGACGGCCATGAGCATCGTTCTGGACCGTTCCGGCTCCATGTCCTGTTCCGTTCCCGGAGGAAAGACGAAAATGGATCTGGCCAATGCCGGAACCTGCCAGACCATTTCCCTGCTGTCCGACCAGGATCTCATCTCCGTCCACGCCGTGGACAGCGAACCGCACCCTATTGTCACGCTAAGCAGTCTGGGCCCTAACAGGAAGAAAATGATATCCAGCGTCTCCAGGATTGCCTCCATGGGCGGAGGCATCTTCATCGGCGCCGGGCTGAAAGCGGGCTGGCGGGAACTGCAACGTTCCGTGGCCGGAACACGGCATCTGCTCCTCTTTGCAGATGCCGACGATTCCGAAGAACCTGCCGACTACCGGGAAACTCTGAAAGAAATGGTTAAGGAAGGGGCTACCGTAAGCGTCATCGCACTGGGAACGGAAAAAAGCGCCGATGCCGGACTGCTCAGGGAAATAGCGGAATTGGGACGGGGGCGCATCTTCTTCTGCGACCGCCCGGGGGATATCCCCAGCATCTTTGCACAGGAAACCGTCAGCGTGGCCCGGGCCGCCTTCATCAGGGAACGCACCCTCCTGCGCGGCACGGCTGGCTGGCTTCAAATTGCAGCCGGCCAGCCGGAATGGCCCCCTGCCGTAGACGGTTATAACCTGTGTTATTTAAGGAATGGAGCAACAGCAGCCTGCGTAACGGAAGACGGAAACGCGGCGCCCCTGGTCTCCTTCTGGAACAGGGGGACGGGACGGACGGCCGCCGTTACGTTCGCCATGGGGGGAGAACTCGGAAAAAACATCCAGCAATGGGACGGCTACGGAGACCTTATCCAAACCCTGGCCCGGTGGCTCAACAGGAAAAATCCCCCACAGGGATACTCCGTGCGGGCGGACACGGCAGGAGACCGGTTACGGATTCGCCTTTACTACAGTGAGGAAAACATCCCGCGCCTGGCGGAACGCATGCCGGAAATATCCCTGGAACTCTCCGGAAAAGAAAGCTCCCATACACAAAACGGTATCTGGGAACACCTGCAGCCGGGAATATTCCAGTGCAGCTTTCCCCTCCCGCACGGAGTCATGGCGCGGGGCGCGGTCCGCATCGGCGGCAGCGTTATCCCCTTCGGCCCTGTCAGCCAGCAGGTGGACCCGGAATGGGCCATGCCGCCTGAATCCGGCAACGCCTTCCTGGACCTGGTGAACCGGACCGGAGGCAGGGAAAGGATGGACCTTCCCTCCATTTTCCGGGAACCGAGGCCCGGAACATGCCTCCAACTCCGTCCCATCCTGCTGTGGAGTGCCTGCGTCCTCCTTGTTCTGGACGCTCTGTTTACCAGGACCGGCCTGCTTCCCCGGGGACAACCGCGGCAGGGGGTTACGCGCTCCCGGCCTTCAGGAGAAAACAATCAATCTATCTGAAAATTTCCTTCAGGGCTGACTGTTCCTGAGGAGTAAGGCAATCAGACCACACGGCATCTCCACCGCGGGCCGGACGAGCCCCCCGGCCGCCGTGTTCCTGTCCATTTCCAGCCCCTTCCGGGGAGGGAGCCGCCGTCTCCACCCCCGCAGCTTCCCCCAGAGCGGCGCGGCTCAAGTCCTCATGAACCACCCGTCTGGAAACCGTGTCAAGCCGGGGACGCTCTTCCATCTCAAAGGCAAGGGGAGCGTCCCCGCGTCCACGCCCCGTTCCTCCGCGTCCGGGTTCATTTCCCTCTCCCTGCCCGGATTCCATCACGGTACGGTCATCCGGAGACGCCATCAGGGATATGCCGCACTGCCCGCACATGCTCCGCAGCTGCTGGGCGGCCCGTTCCAGCTGTTCCCGCAAACGGCGGGCCGTCTCCGGCTCAATCTGCAGGGAAGGCAGGGAAGCCTTCAGCTCCTGGAGCTGGCGGCTCATGATGCCGCCCGGCTGCAGGGCAAGGGACTCCATTCCCGTCAACGCCTCCTGAAGGGACTGCATCGCCTCCGGGCTGGACGCTCCATTCAGGCTGTCCAGCAGGGAAAGGGCGGAATCCGTCCGATACATCTGATTGGATAATCCGGCAACGGCCGCTGCCGTTTTCCCCTTCAGGGCATCCGCCGCTTCCAGTCCGGCATGGGAATACATCTCATTCCGGTGCATTCTTTTCAAATCCTCCAACTGCTCCCGGAAAGGCTCCAGGCTCTTATTATCCACGCTCTCCATCTCCGCCAGGCGGTCCAGGGCCTCCCCCACCCGGGCCAGAACGGGCGGCAAATCCGGAAGCTGCCCCACGGCTTGCGGCGCGGGCAACGGCAAAAAAGCCCCGCAAGCCATAAGAACCGCGCCTCCCGCCAGCCAGGCCAGGCACCAGGCGGAACGTATCCGCAGCACGGAATTCCCCTGTACCGCGCTTTCCCCTGCCTCCACGGCATGGCCCCATTCCTCACCGGCGCTCAACGCCGCATGCAACCCAAGCTGTTCATCCAGAAAGGCCGCCGTATCACGCCTGCTGAAAAAACGGCCCCGGAGCCGCAGCCACCCCCACACCGCCAAAAAGAAACCTGCGGCGGCAAGGGCGCCTCCCGCCAGCCAGCCCCAGTCAACCCCCATTCTGCGTCCGCCGTACCAGACCATCCCAGCTACCGCCCCGGCGGCAAAAAAAGGCATGCTAAGACACTCCACCGCCAGCACGGCATTCAGCAGCCACTGCATGCGGGAAATTCTCCTCCGCCATTCCTGTCCCACGATTAAGGGCATAGCCATATCATGGCTCAACAGGTTCCTCCCGGAAAGACAAAAATGCTTCTCTGCAAATGAATGGGGAACGGCCCTTTCCGCAGTTTCCCGGCATTGCCGGACGTAGGGAAATTTCAGCACAGGCGGGCGATATCCGCCATCAATTCCCGCACGTCTTCCTCTCGGGTAGCCCAGCTCATGCAGAAGCGCACCGTGCTGTGGGTTTTATCCTCCCGGCGCAAATAGGCAAAGCCGTATTTCCTCCCCAGCTCCTCCAGAACGGAATCAGGCATCGTGACAAACTGTTGGTTCGTTCCACTGGAAAAGGGAAGCGACAGCCCTCTGGAACGGCAAAAATCCCGCAGCATCACAGCCAGGCGGTCCGCATGGGCGCCCAGCCGGAAATAAAGGCCGTCGCGGAACAGCTCCAGGAACTGAATGCCCAGAAGCCGCCCTTTCGCAAGACGCCCGCCCTTCTGCTTGGCGATGTAACGAAAATCCTCCTTCAGGGCCTCATGCCGCAGAACCAGGGCTTCACCAAACAGAGCGCCTACCTTCGTGCCGCCGATGTAAAAAGCATCGCAAAGGGAGGCAATCGCCGGCAAATCCAGGTCATTGTCCTCATCGCACAAGCCGTAGCCGAGGCGTGCTCCGTCCATATACAAATACAGCCCCCGCCGGCGGCAAACTCCGGAAATTTCCTGAAGTTCCTTCCTGGAATAAATGGTGCCCAATTCGGTTGGCTGGGAAATATAAACCATCCGGGGCTGAGGCATATGCTCACGGGTCTCGTCATCCCAGTGGGCATGCCACGCCTCCTCAATTTGCCGGGCCGTCAGCTTCCCGTCCGGGGAAGGAATGGCGGAAACCTTGTGTCCGCAAGCCTCAACGGCTCCCGACTCGTGCACATTGATATGGCCCGTGTCCGCGCACAGCACGCATTGATGGGGGCGCAGCGCCGCCGCAATTACCGTGAAATTGGTCTGGGTCCCGCCGATAAGGAAATGGATATCCAGATCCGTTCTGCCGCACAAGCCGGCAATCAGCTTCCGGGCCTGGTCGCAATAGGGGTCCTCCCCGTAACCGGCAGTCTGCTCCATATTCGTTTCCGCCATTCTGCGGAGAATATCCGCATGGGCGCCTTCACTGTAATCACAGTTGAAAAGAATCATTGCCTTGCTGAAAAACGCGGGGACCATATCCCCCGGAACCTTTGATGTAAAGGAATATGAAAAATACACCGGAACCGGAACAGCGCTGCTGGAAACTCCAGAAAAAACGGAAAGCCGCATGCAGTTTGAGAAAATGAATGCCACGTACCTTAAAAAGGCAATAATAACCGGCTTCCCCGCCCATACACGGAAATTGTCGTTTCCCGCAGCCTAAGAAAAAGCCGTCGTGTCTTCATGCAAGACGCATCAGAACTTGGAGAACAGAAAGACATGTGCCTTTCCTTTTCGGAAGTCTCGGAATTGACAGGCACCACGCCGTCCAATCTGCGTTTTTTTGAAGAAGAAGGAATCCTGGACATCCCGAGAAACGGGGCGGGATGCCGTGTCTTCCACCGCAAGGAAATGGAAGAACTGCCGGAGCTGGTTTGCTTTAAGCATTCTGGATTGAAACTCAAGGAAATCAAACGCTTTTTTCACCTGGTTCGCCAAGGTAATTCGACATTGCGCAAACGTTACCGCATGTTGCAGGAAGGGCATCAGGCCATGAAAATGCGCATTCGGGAACTGAAATACTCCAAAATCAAAATGGAGTATATCGGCCAGTGCTGCGAGGCATATGACAAAGGCGAACCTCTGCCACAGGTGAACCCGGCATGGATGGATTCCTTCCTGAAACAAAAAATTTGAAGAAGGTGCTGACGCCTGGGCCTGCTGCCGGGAGGGGCAAATGGAGGCTACTCGCTTCGCGCAACAGCACATCCCCTTCTTCCAACAGAATGCTTTCAGAAGGAAATGTTTTTCAGACAATCCGTAAGAACGGAATCAACAAGGAATTCCGGAAGTATGGAACGCCTGACGGACGTTCTGCGGAGGCCGCCGTTGCGATTGCCGTTTATCCCGGCAAACAAATCGGGTCAATGCCCTACTTGCCTTTGCTGTTCCACGTTGTAGCGTGCTCCGGTCACGGGTATGGAGGCTACGGCGTTCTCCAGTTCCGCCCACTCCTGCGGAGAGCAGGTAAAATCAAGCGTGTGTAGGTTTTCTTCCAGATGGGACAGTTTAGTGGTGCCGGGAATGGGTACGATATAAGGAGCCTTTTGCAGCAGCCATCCCAGGGCAACCTGGGAGGAAGTCATGCCGCGCATCCTCCCAAACTGTTGCAGAATATTGACAATACGCATATTGGCTCTCATGGCCTCCGGCGTGAAACGCGGCAGGGTCTGGCGGTTGTCGTTGTTCGGGTCAAATTGCGTGTATTCATTGATGCAGCCCCCCAGGAATCCCCTGTTGAGCGGGCTGTAAGGGACAAAGCCTATACCCAGTTCACGGCAGACATCCAGAACGCCATTGTTTTCAACATCCCGGTGCATGAGATGGTATTCACTCTGAATGGCTGTCAGGGGATGGACGGCGTGGGCCTTGCGAATTGTACCGGGAGTGACTTCGCACATGCCCCAGCGCCGCACCTTGCCTTCCTTGACCAGTTCGGAGATGGTTCCCGCTACATCTTCAACGGGAACCCTGGGATCAAAGCGGTGCTGGTAGAATAATTCAATAGCGTCCACCTTCAAACGGCGCAGCGACTCGTCGCAGTAGCGCCGGATGGTTTCCGGGCGGCTGTCCTGGCGGCCCGTCCCCTTTCCGTTAATAACTTCGTGCCCGAACTTGGTAGTGACGCTGATCTTCCCCCTGAAGGGGGAAAGAGCTTCCCCAGCCAGAAGTTCATTGCTCAGGGGGCCGTAGATGATGGCCGTATCAAAAAGAGTAACTCCGCGCTCCACGGCCTCATGAAGAAGCCGGATGCACTGCTCACGCGAGGGAGACTGGCTGCGGTTGTAGGTCATTCCCATGACTCCGAAGCCAAGGGGAGAAGCTTCCAAGGCACAGGAACCCTTGCCAAGCGTCCGGCTCCGGGAGGCGGCAAAGCCGCCGTTTTCCGGAGAATCGGCACCCCCGCCCTCTGCCCGGGCAATGGCCGGAGAAATCAGCGCAGCCGTACCGAACAAGGCGGACATTTTGAGAAAGCGGCGGCGGCCGTCAGAATAGTGTTTATACATGCTCATTAAACGTTGATGGTTGAAATTTTGATATATAATCCGAGCATATGGGTTCCACCAACTGGAAGTCAACAAGGGAATACCGCAATTTATCTCAGGAAGCGCCTTGGAACAAAAAGCTGGCTCGGAAAACAAAGATGCATCAGGAACGCATCTGACACTCCGCCTGCAACGGAGGCAAATACCCGCCTTCTTCTGCACCAGCGCCGCTCGGAACGGGACGCTTTCCTTTCCCCCTCGCACAACAAATTGCTGAGTGCCGGTAAGCGGACAATTTACAAACCTTGCTTGGTGCGTTCAAAAATAATGGAATCTTCACTTTTCCCGACGGAGGATTCATCATCCGGCCCGGCTTTATCCAACTCCTCCCGGAACACCCGGAGCATCGGTCCGTGGTAAAAGCCCAGCTCCCGGCTGATTTTTTTCCGCAGATCCTCTCCTTCATAACTCCGGCCGTCATGCCGTAACAGTTTCAAACGTTGAAGCTGGAGGCGGATCAGGCTTTCTTTCACGGCATCGGAAATCTCGGGATTGTAAAAAAGAACTTCCAGGATGCCCTGCAGGCGGTCGCTTTCCCTTCGGGCCCAGGCATCTTTTCCTTCGCGTCGCAGGGCCCCAATATACCGTGCATGCAGCCGGACCATGCCGGAAATAATCTGCGGATCATTCGGCCAACGCCCGAGAAGCCTTTCGGAAAGATTCACCGTATCGGCAAGTTCCCTCTGGTTATGTTCCCGGAAATTCCTGGCATACCGGAGTTTCTTCAGCATCAGCTCTACCAGCGCCAGGCCGTATTCCGGCCGTTCCGGATGGGCGTCGGCAAGCTGGAGGAGCAGCACGGCTGCATTCGGTTCAATGCCGGGAATGCGTCTCTCCCGGAAAAGGCGGGGATTTCCGGCCAAAAGCTGTGCGTATTGAAAACGGTATTCAGGATGGTCAGGATCATCCTCCAACAATGTTTCCAACATTCCGAACGCCCGGGAACGCTCAACACTCTCCGGAGAACCGGACAAAGCCAGCAACGCGCGGATCGTTTCAAACCGATCCTCCGCCCGCTCCGACATCGCAAAGCGGTCGGCCACCTGCCGGAAAAGTTCCGTTGCCTCTTTATCTTTACCCTGTTTTTTCAAAGCCGTCGCCAACTGGTTGACGGGAAAAGCGTCTTTCCTGAATTTCATCATGTTGCGGAACGCTTCTTCCGCAAGAGCATAACTCCCGGTGCGCAGTGCGCATTCCCCGATGACGGCATTGGCCTCGCAAACCTTTGACTCCGGCAGATTTTTTCCTCTGGCGATCATCCTGTAATAGGGCAGCAAAGCTGAAAGCAGCTGCGTATTTTTCTGTGAAGGGGGCTGCTCCGCAATACGGGTGAACACTTGTGACAAAGCCGCATCGGCAACTGCGGCATTGTTTTCCGCCAGTTTCAGCGCAGACGCCGTCTGCAGATAACCGGCGCCCAACGCGACAACGAAAGCGGCCACACACAGGGCCGCAGCCAAAGACAATACGGCAACAGCCGGTTTACGTTTCATCCACAGCTGCAACCGCCTGGCCGGAGACGGGGAGGAGGCCCCGACCGGTTCATGATTCAAAAAATGCAGCAAATCTTCAGAAAGTTCGTCCATGCTTCGATAGCGCGACTCCGGGCGGAAACTGACGCACTTGTTAATAATCGCGGCCAAGTCGGGTTCGCTGCACTTCAACGGCGGAACCGGTTCCCTGCAAATCCGTTCCATCAATTCTTCAGGAGCTAGCCCCGGAAACGGCGGGGATTTTGCAACAAGCTCATAAAGCGTCACCCCAAACGCATACTGATCGCTGGAAAAGGTATTGACTCCATGCACCAGCCGCTCCGGGGACATATACCGCAGCGTTCCGCTCTGAGCTCCTTCCTTCTCAATAACTTCATTTCTCCCCTGAAGCAGAAAAGCAAGTCCAAAATCGCTGACGTGTACTTCCCCCGCTTCATCCAGCAACAGGTTCGCCGGTTTGATATCGCGGTGTAGAATGCCGCAGCGGTGGGCGTACGCAATCGCCCTGGCGGCCTGGAGGCCAATGCGGGCTATCTCATACGGATTACTGAATTCACATCCGTCCAGACTCTTGCCTTCTATCAACTCCATCGCATAATAACAACATCCCGGACGGCACGCGGCACTGAAAATTCTGACAATATTGGGATGATGAAGCCTGGCAATCACATGCGCCTCATGCTCAAACAGGCTGCGTTGGGCGGCATCCTGCAGCAGCAACGGAGACAACAGCTTGAGGGCCACTTTCCGGTTGAGGGACAATTGCAGCGCTTCAAATACCACCCCCATACCGCCGCTGCCTAGTCTCCGAATCAGCCGGTAATCGTCCCCCTCCAAATCGGGAAAATCGTGAACCGGAGGCATAATTCCCTGTTTTTTTTCAACGCTCCAATCTTCCATCTCCATCACAAGCGGAAGAAGAGCCAGCAACTCGGAAGCAAACTCCGGATGCGCCCCGGCAAAATCCTGAATATCGGGAACATTGCCGGAACGGCACTGATCCAGGAATTGTTCAACCAGATCTTCCAGAGAAATCTTCCCCTTCATGGCTGAAACTCGGTTAACTCCATCAGCTGCTTCCGAAGCCGCTGCAGCGCCCGCACATAGCGGATGCTTGCGGCTTTCGGCCCAATATGCAGGACTTCGGCACAATCCGCATTGGACATGTCGTCAAAATGGCGGAGTTCAAGAATCTGCCGATCGTTTTCGGGCAGCGCCTCGACCGCTTTCCGGAGCAATGTATAACGATCCGCCCTGACGGCACGGGTAAGAGGCCCGGTCACAGTATCTGCAAACCGGTTCCAATCCAACCGGGCAGCGGACCCCACGCTGTCATCCGTCACATTCACTTCCCTGCAGGCGTCTCTCTTGAGGCATTGCAGATGCTTCCTTTCCATAGCCGTAAGGGTCTGGAACAGAATCATCCGCAGTTTGAAATAGACAGGAATCTCCGGATTGTTTTCAAAAAAAGCCATTTTCCCGCAGGCTGCCAGCAGAGCCTCCTGAACCACATCTTCCGCCGAAACGCGCCGGGCAAGAACCGGATTCAAATTCCTCCGGGCCAGGGCAAGAAGCCTTCCCCGGTATTCAAGGAAATGGCTTCCCCAGACATCCGGGCATGCTGTTTCTGCTTGCGTCATTGTACCGTGTCTTTTTTATCCTTTCTCATTTTCCGGGCAGATAGACATATCCCGCCGCACTCCTTCCTATCCGGCCGATTCCGGGATACGGCAGGTGCATTCCGGCGACCGGCTTCGGGGAAGAAGCCGCAAACTCATAAAAGCGCCGCCGGGCCTGAACCGCTCCGGACGGATTCATATCGTAAATCGTGCAAACCTCCGGACGCGGAATCTGGAGCGCGGCAGCATGAAGCAAATCTCCGACAATCAGCAGGGAATCAGTCTCAAAAACGGTATGCCCGGGTGTATGCCCGGAAGCGTCAAGAGCCTTGATGCCGGGCAGAACTTCTTCTCCAAACCGGAATGTTCTCACCCGGCTGCCGTAAGCATGCAACACCTTCCGGACCTGTTTTCCCTGTGGTCCGGCCGTACCATTTTGCCAAAATTCCCATTCCGGCATGGAAACATAGACGAGGGCTCTGGAAAAAACGGCTTCGCCATGTTTCCCAAGCAATCCTCCGATGTGGTCGCCGTGCATATGGGTGAGCAAAATGAAATCGACGCTCTCCGGAAAAACGCCGCTCTGTTCAAGTTTACGGAGCATCCCGCCCCGTTTTCCTCCGTTCCCTGCGTCCACCAGAATGATTTTTCCGTCGCCGCGTTTCAACAGGAAAACATTCACGGAAGAAGGAACCCTCCCGCCTCCGGTTAAGCGGAGGAACTCCTCTTCCGGCATACCCGGGAATAATTCGAACCGCATCGCTGAAAGAGCATCCTGAACAGCAATCACCTCAAAATTTCCAAACTGGAATGAACGATTTTCCGTCTCAGCCGCGATCACGATGCCGGAAATCATGGCGGCTCCGCACAACAACCATTTTACCATAAAACGCCTTTCTTCTCAATATGTTGACTTTTTAAGACATGATGGGCAATGTATCAAAGCTGTACGGAAGTCAGATATGTTTCCGCACTACAGGTGATAAAACATCCTTATTGATGGGAAAACGCTGCCGGGCTGCAGGCCCGGCAGCAGATAAGATGGCGGCGACTATTTTTTACCGCCGTTTATCCTGCCTTTTTTCAGGCCGTGTTTCAAACCTTTCTTGAGGCCGTGTTTCAGGCCGTACTTCAACGCCTTCGGTTTCTTTTTCAGTATTTGAACAGAAAAGGAGGTTGTTGTTGATTCCGCCGCGTTGGCAGTAACCGTACCGGGAGCCAGACCGAATATTCCAATAATTGCAGGAATGATGAGCTTGTTCATGATAATCAATGAGGGTTGATATTTTTTCTGAAACGGTATCGTTTCACTTTTCAAGAATGCAGTTCCCTAGGGAAATCTACCAATTCGGCCGGAATTTCCATCAGGTCTGCCAGCCAGATTCTATTGCCTGTAAGAAACTGAAACGCATGGAATCCCCCTCAACCTTCGCGGACGACCCGGAAACCGACATCACTGAAAGCGAAAGAAGATTCCCTTCCTTCTCCTTTCCGCTCAGTCCTGCAGCTCGTCCGCGGCGAACGCCAGGAACCTCCCTTCACCGCCATGACCGTTTTACCGTGTGCCGCGGCCTTGGAAACTTCAACTGGAGAAGAAGTCCATTCCCAGCAATTGCCCCACATATCAATCGCTCCGCAGGCGCCGGATGTCGCGGCATGGGCGTCCACGGGAGATGTCCCGTTTCTCTCGCCGCAATTAAAATCCGCATCCTTGGGCATATGCCCGGCGGCAAACTCCCACTCCTCTTCAGTCGGCAGGCGGTAAACGGCTTTCCTATCCTGGAGCGACAACCATCGGCAATAGGCAGAAGCGTCGTCATAGGAAACATTCACCACGGGATGCCTCCTTTTGCCGGCAGGCATGGCGCCATTATCCCAATCCTTAGGAGCCTTCCTTCCCGTTGCCTTCAGGAATTTGGCATAATCCTCGTTGGTAACCGGAGTATATGCAATTGATACATTCCAGGAAGCTCCGAGCACCGGCAAATACCCGCCATCTGCATTGCGGGCACCTGGTCTGAATCGCGGATCACTGAAACGCCGCATGCTTTGGTCGATGCGCGCTTCCCTGTTTTGAACCATTTCATCCACGATCTCCTGCATTTCCTGTATCTTGGACGCATGCCGGGCCGTTCGTTTCAATTCTTCAAGCTTCGCCTTTTTTCGGTCAAGGACCTTGTCGTAATTAATCCCGACCTGTTTCCTCAAAGCCGACCGATTAGCCTCGGACGGGTCCCGGCGGTAGGAAGCAATCAAGCGTTTCGTTTCTTCATTCAACTCCGTCCTCTCTTTTTCGATAGTAGTGCTGAATCGGTACAGTTTGGCCCCCTCGGTGCGGGCTGCGAATCCCGCACTGACCGTTGCGGCTGCACATACGGCTATAATGACTTTTTGCAAATTGATGCTCATAACTGTTCCTTTTGTTTATGATAACCGCCGCCCCTCCATGGAAGACGGAACGTTATCGTTTCACTTTTAAGAATGCTGCTCCTCCGGGAATTCTACATTCTTTTTCAACAAAGGTGCTGCCGGAGATGCGGCGGACCGGAACATTGGACTGTTTTTCAAACAACCAGACGGGAAAAAATAGAAGGGGGCGCCCCGCTCGGGAATGGTAACGGAAAACGCCCCCGGGGAGTCTATAACGGAAACTGTCGGCAACAATCCGTTCCGCTCAGGGAAGACAAGAATGATAATCTCATCGCCTGCTTCCTGTGAAAAGAGCCGGCTCCGACCTTATTTTCAAATTCACCGCGGCCTTTTATGCGATGATGATTAAATCTATCTTCATCTCCGACAAGACACGAAGAAATTGTTTATATCCCAGTATCTTGAACATGGCCCCGGGCATCTTAAATGCGGGATGCCCCATGCAAATAGCCGTAATATGATATTCCTTGCACGCAGCGATGATGGCCTGGGGTATATCTTCCGCACTCACCTGCTTCACCGTCCCTCCCAGTTCGGCCACCAGCTTGAAATGATTAAGTAAATGGCGCTGGGACGCCAGATTGATACGGTCGGGGGACTCCCTTGGCGTCTGGACATAAAGGGCGATAAACGACGTACTGTAACGTGAGGAAATCCGGTATGCTTTTCGGATGATGCGTCGGGGCGTCTGTTCATTACTGCTGATGCAGGCCAGAATCTTTTCCCTTCTGGCGGAAGAAACTGCCGGGAGAACTTCCGTTTCCACTTTTTTCTCCACGCGGAAAGCAACTTCCTTCAATGCCAGTTCACGCAACTGAAGAATATTTTCCGTTTTGAAAAAATTATTCAGCGCAATCTGGATTTTTTCAGGCCGGTAAATCTTGCCGGCCTTGAGGCGGCCGATCAGTTCCTCGGATGTCAGGTCGATATTCACCACTTCGTCCGCCTCCTGCAAAATCCTGTCGGGAACCCGTTCCTTCATCCCAATCCCTGTAATCTCCTTCACTTCGCCGCTCAGGCTTTCAATGTGCTGGATATTGATCGCGGAAATCACATTAATATTGGCGTCAAGCAGCTCCATCACGTCTTCCCATCTCTTGCGGTGGCGACTCCCTTCCACATTGGTATGAGCCAGTTCGTCAACAATAACCAACTCGGGGCGGGCTTGAAGAATCGCGTCCAGGTCCATTTCTTCAAGCTCCCTTCCTTTGTAAAAAACCACTTTACGAGGGATGACGGGCACCCCCCGGAGCATGGCTTCAGTCCCTGCTCGCCCGTGGGTTTCAACGTAACCAATTCTGACATCAATGCCATTGTTCAGCAATTCATGGGCTTCCTGCAGCATGCGGTACGTCTTGCCTACTCCGGCCATCATACCGATGTAAATCTTGAACTTTCCCCTCCGCGAACGCCGTATCAGGTCAAGAAAATGCTCCGATCCGTTACTTTCGTCAGTCATATTACATTCACCCGGCTTTTGCGGTTAAAACATTTTGTTGATTTCACAGAACCCTTTAAAGATGTAAATCAATTGCGGGCGTTCCCATGACGTGAAGCCCGCAATCGATTTCATTTTTTCAGGGCGGCAATTCATACCTGAACCGGCATTGCCATTGCCGCCCTAAATAATGCGGAAATTAATGCCTCACGGAAGAGTCAGCCTTCTCAAGAGCAATATTCAACTTGAGTACATTGACCTTTTCCGTGCCAAACATGCCCAGCAGCGGTTTTTCCACGGCCTGATCGACAAGGGACCTCACTGCACCCTCTTCCATACCACGTGCTTTGGCAACACGCTTCACCTGCACATAGGCGCTCTCCGGAGTAATATGCGGATCCAGACCGGAAGCGCTGGCCGTAACCATTTCGGAAGGGACATCATTCCGTTCCAAATAAGGATGCTTCTCCAAAAACGAATCTATCCGCGTATTCACGTCGGCCAGGTATTCTTCATTGGTCGGCCCTTTATTACTGCCGGATGAACTGGATGCGTCATAACCGTCACCCGCATGGGACGGACGGCCCCAGAAATAAACATCCTTCGTGAATTGCTGCCCAACATTGGCGGCGCCTACCACGCGCCCGTTCAAAACCAGGGTTTCCGCATTTCCTCCGCCAGGACCGACAATCAATCCGAATATCCACAGCACCAGGATGTAGCATATGGAGAAAAAGACGCAAAAGACAAGTGTAAGACGCAATGATTTCACTAAATTTCTCATAACAATATATTTATTTCAGTTAAAAAAACAGGCCGACGACCATATCAATCAGTTTGATTCCGATGAAGGGGGCAATCAAACCACCCACGCCGTAAATCAGAATGTTGCGAAGCAGCAGCGCGCTTGCCCCTATGGGTTTGTACGCCACGCCCCTCAAAGCCAGAGGAATCAGAATGGGAATAATGATTGCATTGAAAATAATCGCAGACAGGATGGCACTTTCCGGACTATGCAGATGCATAATATTCAGCGCAGCAAGTTCAGGAATCGCAATCATGAACAGCGCAGGCACAATCGCGAAATATTTGGCGACGTCATTGGCAATGGAAAACGTCGTCAACGTGCCGCGCGTCATCAGTAGCTGCTTTCCTATTTCCACAACCTCAATCAATTTGGTGGGGTCATTATCAAGGTCAACCATATTGCCGGCTTCCTTGGCGGCCTGGGTTCCGCTGTTCATGGCCACACCGACATCAGCCTGCGCCAAAGCCGGGGCGTCATTCGTCCCGTCTCCCATCATGGCAACCAGTTTGCCGGAAGCTTGCTCCTTCCTGATATAATTCATTTTATCCTCAGGCTTGGCTTCCGCAATGAAATCATCAACACCGGCTTTTTCTGCGATATACCTGGCTGTACTCGGATTATCCCCCGTCACCATTACCGTCTTCACCCCCATCTTGCGCAGGCGTTCGAAGCGTTCTTCTATGCCCGGCTTGATAATATCCTGCAATTCAATAACGCCAACAACCTTTCTGTTGATGCAGACGACAAGAGGAGTACCCCCGTTGCCCGCCACTTTATCAATAATTTCCTCAGCTTCTTTGGGGAACGGATTTCCCGCTTCCTCGGTCATCTTGCGGATGGTGTCAAAAGCCCCCTTCCGGATTTCGGTTCCATCGCTCAAATTAATGCCCGAACACTTCGTCTCCGCCGTGAACTGGATCATGCGAGCCCCTTCCGTATGAAGGTTGCGCATATGGACTCCATATTCATGCCCAAGCTCAATAATTGATTTCCCTTCCGGTGTATCGTCTGAAACAGAAGACATCAGACAGGCTTCAACAAAAGCCTGCTTGTCAAAACCCTGAACAGGGAAAAACCCTGTCGCTTTCCGATTGCCAATAGTAATCGTACCCGTTTTATCAAGCAGGAGAGTACTGATGTCCCCGGCTGTTTCCACAGCTTTCCCGGACTTTGTAATCACATTGGCCCTCAAGGCTCTGTTCATTCCGGCAATGCCGATCGCCGAAAGCAATCCTCCGATTGTCGTAGGAATAAGACATACGAACAGGGAAATCAGGGCGGCAATGCTGATTTCCGTTCCGGAATAGTCCGCTATCGGCTTCAAGGTAATGCAGACGACGAGGAAAACCAGAGTAAAGACAGCCAATAAAATGGTTAGCGCTATCTCGTTAGGAGTTTTCTGCCGGGAAGCGCCTTCAACCAGGGCAATCATTTTATCAAGGAAACTTTCCCCAGGACGCGCGGTGACAAGCACCTTAATACGGTCTGACAGCACTTTGGTTCCCCCCGTCACGGAACTCTTGTCCCCGCCGGACTCACGGATAACCGGAGCGGATTCCCCCGTAATAGCGCTTTCATCAATGGACGCCAACCCTTCGACGACCTCCCCGTCGGCGGGAATAATATCTCCCGCGACACATTCGAAATAGTCCCCTTTTTTCAACTGGGAACTATTGATGACGGTAACCGTTCCATCGACGATCAACTTGGCCGGCGTCTCCTCCCGCGTCTTGCGAAGGCTATCAGCCTGCGCCTTTCCTCGGGTCTCGGCAATCGCCTCGGCAAAATTGGCAAACAGAAGGGTAAGGAATAAAATGACGAAAACAAGGAAATTATAAAGGAAAGCCCCTTGCCCGTCACTGAAGAGGGAATAAACGGTTACCAGAAGCATGATCATCGTGGCGATTTCCACGGTAAACATGATCGGGTTCCTCCTCATCATTCCCGGATGAAGCTTGATCAATGACTGCTTCAAGCTTTCCCGTACCTGCTCCCTTTCGAACAGGGAAGTATTATTGGAATTTTTCATATCGTAGATTTCTTGTTTCAATTCCAGAAAATGGAATAGAAATATATAAATATATTATCGGTAATCAACGTGTTCTGACCTGTATTTACAAACTCAAATGTTCGGCAATGGTGCTCAAGGCATGGACAGGGAAGAAGGACAAAGCCGCAACGATGAAAATCACGGCAAAAGTCACAGCGCTGAATGTCACGGAATCTGTCTTCAACGTTCCGGACGTCTCGGGAATATACTTCTTGCCCGCCAGAAGCCCGGCAATGGCAACCTGTCCTACGATCGGGATGAAACGGCTCAAAATGAGGACAATACCGCAAGAGTAATTCCAGAACCAGGTATTATCGGACAGTCCCTCGAACCCGGAACCGTTATTGGCGGCGCTTGAAGTATATTCGTAAAGGAATTCACTCAGTCCATGAAAGCCGGGATTATTGACCCACCCGCCTTCGCCTTCCACAAACGATGGCGCGTAAACAAACAGGTAACAAGCCAGAGCCGTACCGACGAGAATCACAAACGGGTGGAGCAACGCCACGATGGAAGCGATCTTCATCTCACGGGCTTCTACTTTCTTGCACAGGAATTCGGGAGTTCTTCCAACCAAAAGACCGCTGATGAATACAGCAATGATTATAAAGGCGAAATAATTCATCCACCCTACCCCGACGCCGCCAAACCACGTATTAATCTGCATGTTCAGCATCTGAATCATGCCTGAAAGAGGCATGGTGGAATCATGCATCCCGTTGACGGACCCATTTGATGTAACTGTCGTAACGACGCTCCACAAAGCCGTAGCCGCGGACCCGAGCCGGATTTCTTTCCCTTCCATGGCTCCGCTTTCCTGAACAATACCCATTTCTTCAATGCGGGGATTTCCGTTCATCTCCTGGTACACGTTAACGCAGACGCCAATTAAAAAGGCAAACAGCATTACGCCGTAAATACTGTATCCCAGTTTCTTGCGATTTAGATAAAAACCAAAGGCCAGAACCATCGCCATCGGAATAATCAGGATGGACCAGCATTCAACCATGTTGGAGAGGTAGGTCGGATTTTCCAGCGGATGGGATGAATTAACGCCAAAATAACCCCCACCATTAGTTCCCAACTGTTTAATGGGTACGACAGCCGCAGTAGGGCCCTGGGAAATGGTTTGTTCCACCCCTTCAAGAGTCGTCACTTCCATTTTTCCGTCAAACCCCATTGGCGTACCCTGCGTAATCAGGATGCACCCAACTACCAGAGAAAGAGGCAGCAAAATACGGGTAGAACTCAACACGAGGTAATCCCAGAAGTTGCCAATCGTTTTGGTTGTCTTCTTGCTGAGGGCATTCATGATCCCTGCCATTGCGGCCATGCCGGTAGCTGCCGTAATGAATTGGAACAGCATAATCACGAACAACTGTGTAAAATAGGTTAAACCGCTCTCCCCGCTGTAATGCTGGAGGTTGCAATTCACCATGAATGAAATACATGTATTGAACGCCTGGTGACACGTTTGCCCAATATTGCCGTCCGGATTGAGGGGCAGATACCCTTGGCTGACCAGAAGAACCATCCCCCATACGAACCAGAACAGATTTACGGTCAGCAAAGCCCGCAAAAACTGCTTCCAGTTCATTTCTTCCTCCGGATTAATCCCGGACAGGCGGAACATCAGCCTTTCAACAGGCCTCATGAAATCAAGCCATGTTTTCTCCTTCTTGTAAACCTTGGCAATATATTTCCCCAGAGGATAGCTCAAAGCCACCATAAGAACGATTTGCGCAATAATACCTAAAATTTCTGTTTTCATCATCTTGCTGGTTAAAATTTTTCCGGTTTGATCAAGACATACATCAAATAACCGAACACAATTAAGCTAATCACAAATAATAGTGTATACATAGACAGGCGCAGTTTTAGATTTTTTCAAACCAGTCGACGCATTTGAAAAAGAGCCAAAAACAGAATATTCCGCTCAATAGACAAAAGATAAAACCCAACAATGATTCCATCATGATATTTTATGAAATTTAAATTCAAACCATTCCAACATATATGGAAACAAAAATATTATCTTATGCCGTTTTTCTTTTTCATTTGAAAAAATTTCACGGAAAAACCGCTATGGCAGATACGGAGTCCCGGAACGGACCGGCGATGTTTAATATAATGTAAAAACATTGCCTCAATATATCCGGAAATCCCATTCTGGGTAGTTAACTTCCTCCTTCTTCTTGTTAAGAAAAAATTAATTCTTCCGGCTGCGCTCCCGCCTTCCGTTCTTCCCGGAAGGCGGATAGCGGCAAGTCTTTCTAAACCTGTCTACACAAAAACTGCACCCGGAACATACCGGATGCAGCTTGAATTCCATACAGAATTCCAAAAGGCTTCCTCAACAAAATTTACAGAACTCACTCTGCATGAATACCTATCTCTTTCCAATCCCCGTTGGCAGATTTCCAACAGGAATGAGGCTGTTCCAAAGATATCAAACGAATTGATACCGATGAGCACTGTGATAGACCAGCCCCAGTTCGCCATCCATGTATTCGTTCGAGAAGCGGAACCCGTTTTCTTCCCCCATATTGCCTCCCGACGTGATCAGACCGCCATACGGCTGGTATTCGTACAGAATACGGCGACCATATACGCTTCCCCGAAGAGGGAGGTAACGTTTTTCATCGTCTCGTGCACGCAGTAGAGATGCTCTTTCTCCTACATCCCGTTCGCTTCCCGGCGCGTCATGGACAGGATGCGCACAGCCTCCAGTTCCGAAGGGTCCCAGATGTAACTGCGCACGAATCCGGCATTTCCTCGGTCAATCCGCACTCTGCTATATGCAAATACCCTTGATGAAAAACTGTTAAAAACGATCCTTTTGGCTAATTGTTTTTTACTCTATTTAAATAATCCCTTCAACATTTTATATATAAAGGAAAAAAACGTGTGGACAAAAAGAGGAATGCATCCATAATCCAATAATAAGGGAATAGATTCGTATTCTTCCATATCTATTCCAGGAAGATTCATAGCTAAAACAATTGCTCCACCGCCCAATAGAGGAATACAAGATGAATTTTTGGATTTTATTACACAGTTAAAAACTATTATCCAATTATATAAGCTGATAATAACTCCAAAAACAACTAATATCCAGAAAAAAATTATATTAATCACCATCTTTTATCCGTTTCAACTGAGATTTATAACTTTTTTGCTTGCCGGGAATGATCAATTTTATTGTTCAGCAGCTCCTTTTTTCTTTCCAGTCACTCGTCAGAATTTTTAGAAAACAAATAGTGAAATCAAAAATCCATGCTTAACAGAGGACCAAATAAAACATTCTCTAAAATTGCCAAAGCAATTAATACCGCCACGGTAGCACGAATATAATCTTTTGTCTTCCAATAGCGTATTGCTGAAATAATCATCCACACTGGACATACAAAAAAGAGAAATATGAACAATGCTCCAAGTAAAACTCTAATGATATTTTCCCAAGGTTCTCTAGGATAATTATTAGGAAGCATCCACATCAAGGCACACATAGTCACTACTCCTACTATCCAATAGTAGAATGGGGACCAAGATCCTGTATCTTTTATTTTAGTATTCTCATTGTCCATAATTATTTCTGTTATTGAAAATTTAAACTATCTGGAGAACCTGCGGAGAAATAACAATTAATGATTTAATATATTTAGCTGTCTTGTATATTTCGTTGAAATGAAATTTCTTTTTGCTATCAAAGTATTTTATAATAAATTTCATTCATTATTCAGAATAAATTTTCTTCATCAACTCCTGATTTATCAATAAATTTGCGGTTCAGTTGAGAAAATTTGCAAACTCAGCCCATATCCTGTACTATTCTTCCCTGCTTCAGACCAAAGTTTGTTGCCTGTCAGCCCCTCTATAGAACTAAAGGCAGCGTCCATCATTCTTTCTGATAGAGGAATCGCCTATCATATCCAATATTTTCTTCCCATAGGCGAATCGATCGAGATTCCTCTTTATAATCATTTCTTTAATTATACTGCAAAAAGGTATTTCGTCTACGTCCTCACCCATAAAAAACCATAAAAAATCCCATCCTTTCTTATCATCAGGATAATGTTCTATATAATTTTCCGCTACCAATTCAAAAAGATTCGCTCTGCTCAAAATAACTTCTCCGTCTTCATTGTTTTGAAGAAGGGATAAAATATCTTCATCCTTACTCGACGAACGGATATAGGGAACAGTCATCCTGTTAAAATAACTATCGGAACTCCAGTGATCCATAGACAAACCTTCCTGGCCCCGTCCGCTGCGGATCAGTTCAAATTCTTTCCTGGTCATTTGTTCCCAATTTGCAGAATGAACGATATAGCCCGCCAACTGCTGCCTCTGCTGTTGTGACAAGTCCCTTATCTTTTCTCTTGACTGGGGAGATTCCGGATTGAGAGGATCTGCTACGCGTACAAATACCGGTTTCAGGGGATGTGCCGCCGTAGTCATCCCCTGGCGACAGGATGGAAACAATACAGCCGGAAACAAGAAAAAGTATAATATTTTGCTAAAAATCATATTCTTTATATATGGAAACATGGACATCAAGTTCCTGCTTGAGCATTTCAATATTGCTGCTATTTCGTCAAGGATTTTCTCAAAACTATTGGCAGATTCATAGCTTTTTTACAATGGTTAATATCTTTGACAGGAAGCATAGCTTTATAAAAATCAAAAAAATCAATATTAAAACAAAGCAATCATCATTTATGTAAAAAAGTTCCTTCCGATAAACAGAAGGAGCTTTTATAAAATTAAACAGTTTTCATGTATTAATTAAATAAAATGAAAAATATTAGATTTTATTTAATTTGTTCTATATCCTGTTTATACCACAAGCTGTCTTGCCATTCACATATTAGTTTCCACAGTCTTTCTCTATCCGTATAGGAAAAATCAGTATCATAATCATAAAGAATTATTACGGTCAGGGTACATTCTTTTCCACAGTATGTGGCATAGACATGATGATCGGGAAACTGATCAGCGAGTGTTTGATTAAATTTAGACAATTCCTCAATCTCTACATTTCCTATTATTAAAGGAGGATCATAGCTAAAGACATATGTATTGTCGATCTCTCCTAGAAGAGGAGATTTCTTATAATATTTATCAAAAAACAGAAAAGAAGCAAATACTGAAACAACAACAATACTACAGTATATAATATATTTTTTCATTATATCATTT
>NZ_LBCB01000037.1:0-14312 GCF_000980515.1 Akkermansia sp. UNK.MGS-1
GAGTTCCTGGACGAGGTCGGCGATGGCTTCCCCTATTTTCGTCAGGCGCAAGCCTTCTGCTGACGGGTCCAGCACTACGAGGCGCGTAGCATAGCGGTCCAGGATAAGGGCGTCTTTGGAAGTCTTGGAAAAGACGCCCATTGAAACTCTCTGGGAACCTACGTTTAATGCGACGATTGGTCGTGAATTAGCCATGGGTGATTTCTGTTAAATAAGATGAAATGATAGCATTAATGGAACGTTATTCGCCGTCCGCCGGGGGGATCACAGGAGTACCGAACGGGGCGGGGACGGAACCGGAAGCCGCCTGCTGGCTGTTGGGCCTCATAATTTCCGGATAACGGTCGTACCAGAACACGGAGAAAGGCGTTTCATCCTTGTTCAGCAGGGGGTAATAAGAGGTCTCCACGATACTGGGGGACTGGATGGTCCACCATTTTTCCATCTTGCCGCGTTCGGAGGAATAAGTGGCGACAATCTTGCCGTTGTATTCCACCACTACGCCCTGGTACTTCACCCATTTTCCTCTTCCTCCTTCCACACCGGTAATGCGCTTGACGGAGGACGGGGAGAGATACACGGAAGCGTACGTGTTTTCTCCCACCGGAACATTGACGTATTTGACCTCCTTATACAGTTTCAGGTACTGGCGGGCGCGGTCCGGATTAACTACCGCGATGTAAAATTTGAACGTCAGGGCATCAATATAGCCGGATTTGGGGGTGGGAGCGGCTTCCACCTTGAAGGGAATTTCAAAATCCGCCCATTTCTTCGGTTTCGGCAGCGGCCGGGGATCGTCCTGCGTCAGGACGTTGGGGGACTGGCGCATATACAGGGACAGCTTTTCCAGGGAGACCCGCACCTGCATTCTGGGATTGCTGGTGGTCTGCGCCGATGCCGCAGGGACGAAAAGCACCGCAGCCAGCATGGCCGTGATAGTGTTAAGGATGGATTTCATAGCACAATTCGATTCCCTGATTAGTTACACCAAAAACCGAACTGTGGCTAGCAAAAATCTCTTGTTTCTTTCCATGTAGCGAGTGTGGGCATGACACGGCTCCGTCCGGCGGTTCTACCCGGGCGGTCAAGAAAAAAACATGCGGCATGGCTGCGGGCTTGACCTGGCAGAGGTGTTTCCACATGCTCGGCCCATGGCGATTGATACTGATCTGCTGAAAAAGTTTTCAGAGGCCCACGGTATTTCGGGGCATGAGGATGAAGTGCGAAGCCTGGTGGCTCAGGAACTTGAAGGATATGGAGAATTTTCTTCCGATGGTTCCGGCAGCCTGTTTTGCACCGGCGTCGGGGCCGGCCCCCGCGTGATGCTGGCCGCCCACATGGATGAAATAGGTTTCCTGGTGCAGAATATAGCGTCGAACGGTTTCCTTCAGTTGGTGGGGATAGGCGGCTGGTGGCCACATACCCTGTTAAGCCAGCGTGTCCTGGTAAAAACCCGCTCGGGCCGCGGCATCCGGGGTGTGATTGGTTCCAAGCCTCCCCATTTTCTGCCGGAAGGCCAGCGCAACAGCGTCATGAGCATGGAAGCCCTGTTTGTGGACGTGGGCGCTGAAAGCGCGGAACAGGTGAAGAATGAATTCGGTATTCACCTGGGGGATCCCGTGGTGCCGGACGTGAAATTCTCCCCGTTGGAAAATCCGTTCCGGGTCATGGGGAAAGCCTTTGACAACCGCGCCGGTCTTTCTGTGATGATAGAGGCATTCAAGAAATTATGCCGGGAAGGGCATCCCAACACCCTGATTGCCGCCGCGACGGTTCAGGAGGAGGTAGGCACGCGGGGCGCCAGGACGGCCGGCGTCGCCATGCAACCGGATTGCGTGATTGTTCTGGAAGGGCCGCCGGCAGACGACACCCCCGGGTTTGCCGTGACGGATTCCCAAGGGGCCTTGGGTGGAGGCGTGCAAATCAGGCTGTTTGACCCCACGGCCATCACCAATCCCCGGCTGGCCGCCCTGGCCGAAAAAACGGCTTTGGATGCGGGCATCCCATTCCAGTTGACGGTGCGCCGTTCCGGCGGAACGGACGCGGCAGCCCTGCATCTCTCCGGAAAGGGAGTTCCCACTATTGTGCTGGGAATTCCCACCCGGTACATTCATGCCCATAACGGCGTGCTGGATCTGCGGGACTACCGCGCCGCGGTGGAATTGACGGTGGCTCTGGCCCGTTCCCTGGACCAGGAGGCCGTGGAAGCCCTTACCCATTACCTGCCCTGAAAGAAACGCTCATGAATCCGACCGTTTACGTACATGATCTGGACCCTGTCATCTGGCAGATAACGGACTCAATTGCCCTGCGCTGGTATGGCCTGGCCTATTTAATGGGCTTCATCGGCGGGTATTATCTGCTTTCCTGGCTTTCCCGCCGGAAGCTGTATCCTGTCCCTCAGGACAGAATGGCGGATTTTGTTACTTATGTGGCTATTTTTGGTGTTCTGATCGGTGGAAGGCTGGGATATGTGCTCTTTTACCAGATTCCCAATCACGGCTGGTCCCAGTTTCTGGCGGATCCGCTCATGGTACTGAGGGTGTGGGAAGGGGGCATGGCCAGCCACGGGGGAATGATTGGAGTGGGGCTGTACACATTTTATTATGCGTGGAAGCACCGCGTCAAGTGGGTGGCGCTTCTGGACGGCCTGGCCATTGTAGCTCCCGTTGGGCTGTTTTTCGGGCGCATGGCCAATTTTATCAACGGGGAACTGTATGGGCGCATTGTCCCGCCCGGCTCTTCCCAGGGAATGATTTTTCCGGCGGAGCTTTCCCAGGATCCGGACTTGTTCGTGCGGGTGGCCTCCCGTATTTATGAAACGCCCGGATTGCTGGACAAACTGTCCCTTTCCGGCATAGCTGTGCCGGAACGAATGACTGCCGCCTGGGTGACCGACCGGGTGAGGGATACACCCGCCATCAGGGAAATCGTGGGGCAGATGATGCAGGATCATGCACGCTACCCCTCCCAGCTGTATGAAGCGTTTGCGGAAGGTGTGCTTCTCTTTGCCGTGCTGTGGTTTGTACGGGTAAGGTTTCCTCGTGCGTGGAACGGTTTGTTCTGCGGTATTTTTGCCGTTCTTTATGCTGCGGGCAGAATTATTTGCGAAGAGTACCGGGAGCCGGATTCCCCCTTCTCCATGGGATTGACCCGCGGGCAGTTCCTCTCCGTTTTCCTCGTGCTGGTGGGCGCCGCTTTTTTTGTATATGCCTTCAAGACCAGGCAGACGGTTCAGGAATGCGCTTTCTATGAACCTGAAAAGAAAGACGGGAAAGAATCGTCCGGAAAGGCCGTTTAAAACGGGTCCAGGTCAAATTCCCCTGTTTTGGGAATACTGCTGGCGGGACCAGCTTTGAAAATATCTGCAATGCAGCTGGAAAAAAGCCGCAAATTCCGTTGGTCGAAGGCAAAACGTTCAAATTCCTTGACGGAAAACAGGGTGATGGGGTCCGTGTTGTAAGCTTTGAATTCCATGATGCCGGCGTCCGTATTCGTATTTGACAGGCGTCCCTCAATGCCTACGTCCCCGCTCATGAAGCGCCCCAGGATCAGGGAGGTTCCCGGAAGGGGGGAGACCAGGGAAACAAGATCGGACATGATGTTGCCGCCCACGTCCGTAGGCTTCAGCTTGACTATGGCGAGGCGGAGAGTTACGGATCCCGGAACGGGGCGGTCAACCAACTGCCATTTCATCCTCCCGCCTGTCTGTTTGGATTTGTTTTCCAGCACGTTGCGGATGTCTTTTTGCAGCCCGGCCCTGAATTGTGCCGCCAGCGCCGGGGATTCCTTGGGGAATCTGGCTTTGATGTAGTCAATATTGACGGGGGCTACATATACTTTTAGCCTTGGGGAATTCCAGACGGCCTGTTCCGAGGGATTATACCAGACGCCTCCAAAACAACTCTGCCTGGAGTCCGTGTGAAGGGGATGGGTAATCAAAGAGGAAACGGGCATTGTCCGGGAACTGGAACAGGAAAAAACCAAACCTGTTCCCAGCGCCAGGAATAGCCGTGGAATAGCGCCGTGCATGCAGGATAAGACGGCATCCGCCCGGGTGGTGTTCGAGTCATGACCCGATTGGCTCCGGGAGTTTTTTCCGGAGGGGGTGTCTCCGGAAATTCCGGGGCGGTTCCGTGCTTCCTTCAACGGTATGCATGATGAACGGACGGGTAGCGGGACGGCAGGAAATGGACAATCGCATAAGAATAGGCCGGAGCGGGGAAACGGCACGGTCAGAAGAACTCCGGACGACAAGGAGACGCGCAAGGTTGCCCCGTGTCCGGATGCATGATTGACAAGCCGGAAAAGCGGGGCATGCTGTTGATATGAGATACGAGCCGCTTCCTTCTTCCTTTTTTGCCGGCAACCGTGAAGAACTTGCTTCCCGCCTGCCTGCCGGCAGTATGCTGATTCTGCACGCCAACGACGTATTTCCTACGAATGCGGACGGCACTTTTGCCCTGCATCAGAATGCCAACCTCTTTTATCTTACGGGAGTTGACCAGGAAGAAACCGTCCTGGTCATGACCATCCGGGAGGGCGGCTGGGATGAGATTCTGCTGTTGCGTGAGACAAATGAACAGATTGCCATCTGGGAAGGTGCCCGGCTCTCGCAGGAACAGGCGAGAGAGCTGAGCGGCATCCAGGACGTGCGCTGGACCGATGAATATGATGCGTTGCTGGAGGTCCTGGTGCCGTCCGCATCCATGGTCTTTGTGGAAGCCAACCAGCATCCGCGATGCACATGCCCGGTGGAAACGCGCAATGCCCGCATGACCAAGGAGCTGAAGGAAAAATTCCCGGACGCTGTTTTGAAGAATGTCTATGAAATCATGGCGGATATGCGGCAAATCAAAAAGCCGGAAGAAATCAAGGCTCTCAAAAAAGCCTGCGACATCACCAATGAAGGCTTCCGGGAATTGCTCCGATTCATCAGGCCGGGGGTGGGCGAATGGCAGATTGAGGGATTCCTGGCCAACGAATTCATCAGCCGCGGTCCGCGCAAATTCTCCTTCCTGCCCATCATCGCTTCCGGAAAGGATACCTGCGTGCTGCATTATATCCAAAACGACAAACGGTGCGAAGACGGCGATCTGGTGCTTATGGATATAGGCACGGAATACGGGAATTACAACTCCGACATGACCCGCACCGTTCCCGTGAACGGAAAATTCACCCCCCGCCAGCGCGCTGTGTATGAAAGCGTGCTGAATATGATGACCTACGCCAAAAAGATTCTGAAACCCGGAATCCTGAAATCGGAGTACGAACGCCTGGTGCGCGTTTTTGCCGCCGGGGAACTCGTCAAGCTGGGGCTCATCACACCCGCACAGGTGGCGGAAAAACCGTCCGATCCTCCCATTGTCCGGAAATATTACATGCACGGGTGTTCCCACTTCCTGGGGCTGGATGTGCACGATGTAGGCGAAGCCAACCCCGTTGTGTTGCCGGGTATGGTTTTCACCGTGGAACCGGGCATCTATATTGCGGAAGAAGGCATAGGCATCCGTTTGGAAAACGATGTCCTGATCGGGGAAACAGAAAATATCGACCTACTGGGAGACGTGCCTCTGCTGCCTGATGACATTGAACGGCTCATGGCCCGGTAAAATGGGCCGGATTCGGTTCTAAACTTGACAATGAGGCCCGGGTGGGTTTTCATTCCCGTCCCATCATGTCGAAGAAACTCAAAATAGCTCTTCCCAAAGGCAGTTTGCAGGATTCCACCGTGGAATTGTTCCGCAAGGCCGGCTACAATGTTTATGTGTCCAGCCGCGGATACCGCCCGGCCTGCGACGACGACGATCTGGAGCTCTTCCTGATCCGTGCCCAGGAAATAGGCCGTTATGTCAATGACGGTTTCATCGACTGCGGCATTACCGGGCGCGACTGGATTTATGAAAACAGGGCGGACGTGGAAGTGCTGACGGATCTTCAATACTCCAAGGCTACCTCCAAGCCTACCCGCTGGGTGCTGGTAGTCCCGGAAAATTCCCCCATTACCTGTGCGGAAGACCTTCAGGGCAAGCGCATCGCCACGGAAGGCGTGGGCATCACGGAACGCTGGCTTCAGGAAAAGGGTATTGAAGCCCACGTGGAATTCTCCTGGGGAGCTACGGAAGTGAAGGTGCCGGAACTGGTGGACGCCATCGTGGACATCACGGAAACGGGAAGCTCCATCAAGGCCAACAAGCTCCGCATCGTGGACACCCTGATGACCTCCTATCCCCAGTTTATCGCGAACCGGGAAACCATGCAGGACGAGTGGAAGAAACAGAAGCTGGAACGCCTGGTCATGATGCTCAAGGGCGCTCTGGAAGCGCGCCGGAAAGTGGGCCTGAAAATGAACCTTCCTGCTGCTTCCCTGAACGGCCTGGTAGAGGCCCTTCCGTCTCTGCGCCGTCCCACTATTTCCCATTTGGCGGAAGAAGGCTGGCTGGCCGTGGAAACGGTCATTGACGAATCCGTTGTGAGGGATATCATTCCCCAGCTCAAGGCCCTGGGAGCGGAAGGCATCATTGAATACCCGCTTAACAAGCTGGTTTACTAGATTTTTTTCTCACCACAGTAAAACAACAAACGAACCACAATCATGGGATCGCTCAAAAAACGCCGTAAAGCAAAAATCAACAAGCATAAGCGCAGCAAGCGCATGCGTCAGAACCGTCACAAGAAGCGTTTGCGTTACAAGTCCTAAGGTTTGTGCGCTTCGCTGCTCAAACTGGCAGTCTGTCCGATTTCCGGAAAATTCCGGCGTCCTCCTTATCACGGAAGGACGCCGTTTTTTATGTATTTGAATGAGCCAAAAAATATTAATTTGATTTCATGTTGAAATAGATATTGATGTTTTCTTTTTTTTCAATAGATTAGGAAGTAAGTTATGAGGCGTGTGTTTATTTTGATAATCTCTATATTACTGTTTTTTCAGGGAAATGTCTTGGCTGCTGATCAGCCAAGATGCCGTGTAGAAAGAAGATATCTTGCCTTCTTTACTCCTTGGGGTAAAGAGCCTCCTACTCCGCCTGACATTGTTGAGGAGGCATTGGGTGATATGGTGGAATCTATTCTTACTGAAGCTCTAGGCGCAGAAACAGGGATAGTGGATATGGATCATCTAGTAGGGGCCTCCATGAAACATACTTATCATGTTCATCTATGGTATGCCTACAGATTTGTTCATAATCATAAATTTAAAACTCCATGGAAAACGGGGATGAAAACACATTTAGCTGATGGGATGAAGGATTTTTTTGATCCGAATATTGAAGGGAAAAAAAGTGCTCAAAGTGCCGTGTCTACAGCAAAAAGAGATCTTCTTAAGAAATTTGAAAAGGAACTTAAAGAAGAATGTGAAAAACATCATTGATAAAATATTATGAAAAAAATTATATTAATAAACCTCATTTTACTTTCTACAGGGTTTCTTTATGCACATGAAAAGGATATGATGAATAAAGTTCCTAGGGATAGCAAAGTCAATTTGGAAAAGAATGACTCTTCTTCCCCTGTCGTTGTAGAAGGTGTAAAAAACCGTGGAGAACTGGATAGCTGGATTGAAAATTATGTGGAAACAAATTATCCTGGTTATAATATAGGTGACAGGGAAGTGGATCTTTCCAGTAAGAAATCAATCATTGAAACTGTGTATTTAAAAAACGAACAGGGAAATGTAATAGAAGTGTGTTTTGATATTACGGATTATCGAAAGAAATTTAACGAGCTTCATAAAAAAGAAATTATTAAAATTTCTAGAGATCTCCGGAAACAAAAAGAACGTGTAAAAGAAGATAAGGAACCAGGAAGTTCTTATGATTTTCCCATTGAATTGAAAGATGCTAAAACTGAGAAGGAAGTTTTGGAAGCACAGAAGAATTATTTGGAGAAAAATTTTCCTGGTTATCAAGTAATTTCAAGAGCAACATGGGTATTTGGGAAAAAGTTTATTGATCGAGTCCGGTTGGAAAAAGAGGATGATACTAGAGTTTTGATGTTTGATGTATCGGCTCATATTAATGAATACAGAAAGACCCATGAGATTAATTTGAAAGAAATCGCTCCTGGTATGATTAGTGTGCAAAAATGAATTTTAATAGTAAGAAATTATTTTAGAGAAGTATTTGTTGCGCCAATGCTTGATTTTTATTTTTGTGTATATGAGATAGGATTAATGAGTAAATTTTAGAAGTTTTTTGCCTATAGAATATTTATTAAAATATAAATTAACTGATTAATTATAAATAGAATATAATAAATTAAATGTTCCATATTTTAAATTGAGATGCATAATTGTTATTTTTAACGTTTCTGTGTTTAAATTTCTGTTCTTTTCTCTGTATTTTTTATCAGTGGTTGCTGCTGAAAATTTATCCTATCAGCGTCTGGCATGGCAGATGGAGGGAGGGGATGTACGGAGTATTGCCGGACTGTGTCGCCAATATGTACAAAAGAAGTTGGAGGCGGAAAAAACGTTTTCCGTGGAATCCCTGTTGAAGGATCGGGAGCTGGCGCAGGCTTGCTATATGGCCCATTTCTTTGCGTTGGTGGGGAAGGATAGGACTTACATCCTTCATGAATTGAAGGACAAGGAGTATGTTCTGTGGCTGTTGAATCATCCGGAAGTGTTTGAGAAGTTGTCATTTGCCAAGGCTTCGGGAAAGGATACTCTGGCAGTCCTGCGCAACATTTGGCTGAAGGAAGGGAAGGAACTTTCCGGGGTTGGCCTTAACATGGCATTGGGGGCGGCGTTGGTTTCTTCATCTCGGGAGCCGGAGGCATGCGAAGCGCGGTATGATTTTTACAAAAAGTCTTTTATGGAGAAAAAACTGTTTCCGCAGTTCCTTACGTTGGAGCCGTGGGAATTCGGAATTCTTTTCCGGGGGCGGGAAAGTATTGAGGAACTTGCCTGGGCGCAGGATTATCTAGCCGACAAAAAGAAGATCCAGGCGGGGAACGCCGGGTATGCCTGTTGCGGATTGATTCCATACCGGATGAAGAATAAACAGGGAATCAGTGTGCATGTGGGTGGAGCGTTTTACGATCACAAACCGGTTTCCTTACAGATTTACGTGGAATATGGAGGCGTGTGCGGCGCCGTTTCCAAAGGGGCAGCCGGTTTTGTGAAAGCGAAGGGAATTCCTTCCTATACGATTGGCCAGCCAGGGCATTGCGCCTTTGTGTGGAAAGGGATAGACGGAGAATGGAAGATAGGAAATAACATTTATGGATGGGTGTGGTCGGAGGGCGGTTCTGGAGGGCCTTGGAAGGGAGCCGTTTCCACGATTACAGAGCTTCCCCGTTTTTGGAAGAAGAATGCCGCTGCATCCAATCTCTGTTATTATTTATCCCTGCTGGCTGCCGATCCACAGAAGGCGGGCACATTACTGAAAGAAGCGTTGAAACGGAATGCTTCCAATTATCCTGCGTGGCAGGCTTTGACGAAGAGAAATGCAAAGCGGTCCGAGAAAGAAAAACTGGTTTTGCTAGAACAGTTCAAGGAAGCTTTCTCCGGAAATCCCACCATGTGGGAATACTTTCTGAAAAAAGAACTGGGGCTTGATTGGAAAAAAGCGAATGGTTATGCCGTTTATCCCGGATTGCTGGCTGAAAATGAATCGTGGGATTCCGTGGATGCCTACATGCGTAATTTTTGCGCTTTAGCCCGGAGGGATATTCCCGACATGGCCGGAAAGTTGTCTTATGAAGTGAAAACCAAGAGAATCTTTTTCAAAAACTGGCTGAAATTTTACCAGCAGAATAAAGTAGATCGGAAGGTGAGAGTTCAGACCTGTGCCGTCTTGGAAAAGGCATTGCCCCCGTTGTTGACCCACGAAAAAACGGCTCTTCAATTTCTCGGATTTTATGGTCAGATACTTGACTTGTGGAAAGACAAACAGCTGTCTGCGCGGGCCGATGCTTGCTTGACTGCATGGTTGAAGGAGGCAGACAAGGCGCCTGTACGCAAAAAGGTGGCAGAAATAGGGCTGAAAGTAGCCACTCATTTAGAAGACAAAAGGGCGCTTGTCCGTTATGCGGAGGCTCAGGAAGAACATTGAACAGGGTTGTCTGAAGATCAAGGATGTTGTTGTAATACAGAAGATGGAGAATCGGCTCAAGTATTTAATAATGATTTCCAGAAAGGAAAATTTGCGCAACAAGCAAACCTTCTATTTAAAGGCGTTTCAGTGTTATATTCCATTATGTCGATTTGTTAGCAGATGTTTCAATCGATACCTGTGATAGTTGCCGTATCCTCTTTTCTTCCCGGAATCTTTTCAGGGGAATGGTGATGGTAAAAACAGTTTCCCGGTGGGGGATGCTGGAGACGGTGATGGCGCCGTCGTGCGCTTCCACGGCGCGTTTCACGATGGAAAGGCCCAGGCCCGTTCCCCTGATTTCCGAGGAGTGGTGGGTTTCCACCCGGTAAAAGCGGTTGAAAAGGAAGGGGATGCTTTCCGCAGGAATGCCCACGCCCGTATCCGTGACGGTGATGACGCAGGCGTCCTGTGTTTTGGCGGCGGCCACAGTAATGGAAAGTCCCGGCTCCGTGTTTTGCTTGAGGGCGTTTTCCACCAAATTGAACAGAATTTGCGTCCAGTAAAAGGGGTCTCCATAAAGTTCCCAATCCGTGGGAATGTCCATGTGCAGGACGGCCTGTTTTTTCTCCCGGATGGAATCCAGACGGGAGAAGACGTCGTCCGCGCAGGAGGTGAGGCGGAACCACTGCTCCTTCAGAATCGCCTTGTGGCCTGATTCGAGTTTGGAGATCATGAGCATGTCTTCAATAATGTTCATCAGCCTCTGGCTGTTCTGGTGCATGACTCCGATGAATTTGCGGGCCAGTCCGGGACTTTCCTCCACCAGATCGTCCTCCATCAGGTTTTCCAGATATCCCACGATGATGGTGAGGGGCGTACGCAGCTCGTGGGAGGCGTTTGCCACGAAGTCCCGGCGCATCTGGTTGGTGAGGTAGTTCTGCGTGATGTTGCGCAGCAGGATGCGCTTTTCTCTGATTGGGGCGTCCGTGATGGCGCTGTCCAGATGCCACGCCGTGATGCCGTTTTGCACGCCGCCGGGGGAATTGGCGGCGCTCAGCGTGAATTCCTTGGTGACGGGGCCGTCCGTATCGAATGCTTCCTGAACATGCCCCAGCAATTCCTGGTTGCAGACCAGGGCCCCCACTTTGCGCCCTTCCAGCTTTTCTTCCTGAAAGAGTTCTTTGGCCAGCGTATTAGCCAGCACGATGTGTCCGGATGGACCGATGAGCAGGAAGGCCTCTCCCAGAGCTTCCAGGAAGCGCCGTTTGTCCGCGATGGCCTGTTCCTGCGCTTCTTCCCCGCGCTTCAGCAGGCGCTGAGCGTCCCGCAAGGCTTTTTTCCGGGCTTTCATGGCGGACCGGCATACCTGGACCAGATGCCAGTTCAGGTACAGGGAGGCCAGAATAAGGATGGTTAGGATGTAGTCGATGGCCGACATGGAACCGGAGTGTTAAGCCTTTTCCTCCGGGATGCGGCGTCCCGGCAGGGTAAAGCGGTAGCCGATGCTGCGGACGGTTTCAATGCAGTCCGCATAGGGAGCCAGTTTCTGGCGCAGCCGCTTCATGTGCGTGTCCAGCGTACGGCTCTGGGCCTGGTGGCTGTACCCCCATACGCAACTGAGCAGGTCGTTGCGGTTCAGGGTCTGGCCTTCCCGTTCAACCATATGGATCATGAGCTTGAATTCCGTGGCCGTCAGATCTACTTCCTCCTTGTCGATATAGAATTTGAGGGCGTTTTTGTCAAAAGTGAAGGGGCCGTATTCCGCAATGACGCTGCCCGGCGTGTGCTCACACCGTTTCAGCACGCTGGCCACGCGCAGGACAAGTTCCTTGGGGCTGAACGGTTTGGTCACATAGTCGTCCGCTCCCAGTTCCAACCCCTGGATGCGGTCTTCCGCCTGGGCCTTGGCTGTCAGGAAGATGACGGGAATGTTCTGGGTGCGGCTGTCCCGGCGCAGTTCTCTCAGTACGCCGTGTCCGTCCATGCCCGGCATCATCTGGTCCAGCAGGATCAGTTCCGGCTTGTCCCGGCGCGCCACTTCCAGCGCGGTCAGGCCGTCATAGGCCGCCAGGGGCGTATGGCCCGCACGTTCCAGATTATAAGCCACAAGATCTGAAATGGCGTGGTCGTCTTCAGCGATAAGAATGGTTGCCATGTCTGTTTTTTACGATGAAAGAAAGGGCGGTGTCCCGATATTAGATGTGACGATTCGTTCACATTTCCCCGCCCGGGAGGCGGTTCCGGACAGTTAAAGCCTCTTCTTATGCAAACATACTGTAACGGAAGCGTTTCCGTTTTGCAAGGCTGGCCCAGATTCAACTTCTCTTCCCTGCGTCATGTGATACACTTGCCCCGCAACAGTTGTATTGTTATGCGAAGCGATAGAGTTAAAGCAGGGTTCGAGCGTGCGCCGCACCGCAGTTTGATGCGTGCCACCGGAATGACGGATGAGGATTTAAGCCGTCCTTTCATTGCTATTTGCAATTCTTTTAATGAAGTGATTCCGGGCCATGTCCACCTGAACAGGGTGGCCGCCCTCATTAAGGAGGAGGTACGCAAGGCCGGAGGAACTCCCGTGGAATTCAACCTTCCCGGCGTTTGTGACGGCATTGCCATGGGCCACGGCGGCATGAAGTTTTCCCTGGCCAGCCGTGAGCTGATCGCGGACAGCGTAGAGACGATGCTGAGCGCCCACGCGTTTGATGCCATGATCTGCATCCCTAATTGCGACAAGATTGTTCCCGGCATGATTATGGGCGCCCTGCGCTGCAATATTCCCACTATTTTCTGCAGCGGCGGTCCGATGGCCGCCGGCATGGCGGAGGACGGCACGGTGCTGGACCTGAACAGCGTGTTTGAGGCTGTCGCCCGCTTTAAGGCAGGCAAGATTAATGAGGCGGAACTTCATTCCCTGGAATGCCGCGCCTGCCCCGGCGCCGGTTCCTGCTCCGGCATGTTTACGGCCAATTCCATGAATTGCCTGAGCGAGGTGATCGGCCTGGCCCTTCCCGGCAACGGTTCCCTGCTGGCTACTTCAGAGGAACGAAAGGAGTTCTGGAAGCAGACTGCCCGCCGCGCCGTGGAGATGGCGAAGGCGGACGGCCCCCTGCCGCGAGACATCGTAACCCGTGACGCCATCGACAATGCTTTCACAATTGATATGGCCATGGGCGGCAGTTCCAATACCGTGCTCCATACGCTGGCCATTGCCCGGGAAGCCGGCGTGGAATATGACCTCCAGCGCATCAACGATATTTCCAGACGAACCCCCAACATCTGCAAGGTGGCTCCTTCCTCCCGCTTCCACATGCAGGATGTTTTGCGTGCAGGCGGGGTGAGTGCCATCATTCATGAAATTGCCAGAATTCCCGGAGCCCTTCATCTGGACGCCATGACCGTCAGCGGGAAAACGCTGGGTGAAACAGTGGAGGGATGCGGCATTGCGGATGAAACTGTGATTCATCCGTTGGAAAATGCCTATTCCCGTGATGGCGGCCTGGCGATTCTGTTCGGCAATTTGGCCGAGGAGGGCGCTGTGGTGAAAAAGGCGGGTGTGCATCCGGATATGATGAGTTTCCGCGGGCCCGCCGTGATTTTCGAGTCTCAGGAAGAGGCCTGCGAAGGCATCCTTGCCGGGAAGGTGAAGTCCGGCGATGTGGTTGTCATACGCAATGAAGGACCCAAGGGTGGCCCCGGCATGCAGGAAATGCTGGCTCCCACTTCCTATATTATGGGGCAGGGCCTTGGCGCGGAAGTGGCGCTTATTACGGACGGCCGTTTTTCCGGAGCCACGCACGGAGCCTGTATTGGCCATATTTCTCCGGAAGCGGCGGAAGGCGGCCTGATCGGCCTGCTGAGAAACGGGGATATGATTGAGTATTCCATTCCGGACCGCACGCTGAATGCCTGTTTGAGCGAGGAGGAGATCGCACGCCGCCGTGCGGATTGGAAACCTACCTATAACAAGGTTTCCTCCTCCTGGCTGAGCCGTTACCGCCAGCTCGCCTCGAATGCCAGCAAGGGGGCTGTCCTCCGGCGCGGGGAATAATAGCTCGTATTATTCGACTTATCCCAACCAAATTTCAGCCGCCTTCCTCCTTAATGGGGATCGCGGCTGATCCACCTGCCGTCGCGCGGATTGAGATGACGGTAGTTGTAGTAGATGAGGCCGAGCTCGTCGTCCATGTATTCGCACGAGAAGCGGAATTTGTTCTCTTGCGCCATGTTGCCTTCCGACGTGACCAGCCCTCCGTACGGACGGTATTCGTACAGGGC
>NZ_LBCB01000038.1:0-25254 GCF_000980515.1 Akkermansia sp. UNK.MGS-1
CCTGTCAAATACGCGTTTGGGATCGGTTGAACCATCTCCTACTTCATAAAAATACCCCAAATTGACCATGGCACTGGAATTACCTTGCTCTGCCGATTTAAGCGTCCACTGAAAGGCAAGCTTCGGGTCTTTGGGAAAACCGTGAAGACCGAGCGTATAAAAATGACCGAGCGCATTTTGAGCAATGGCGTCTCCACCTTCTGCCGCTTTACGGTATAACTGAAGAAACATCTCCTCATTTCTGGGCTTATGGATGCCTTCTTCATAAATTTGAGCCAAAATACATAGTGAGGCAGGGTTATTTTGAGAGGCTGCCTTTTCCCACCAGGAGATAGCCTTTTCCATATCCTTTTTCATGCCAAATGTTCCCTGAGCACAAAAAAGCCCCATGTAATGTTGTGCAGCCACTTCTCCTTGCTGCGCCGACAATTCAATCAATTTGATTCCTCTTTCCGGATCCTTTCCGATTCCATTTCCATCAATAAGGCATAAACCTAAACTGAATTGGGCTCTTTTCTCTCCCTGAGCGACGGCTTTTTCCCACCAGGATACGGCTTTTTTCATATTTTTTTCAACTCCCATGCCCGTGAAATACATACTACCGGCGCGTGACTGAGCTTCAGGAACCCCTTGACGAGCCGCTCGAAGTGTCCATTGTGCCCCCAGTTGCAGATCCTGGGGAATATTTCCCAACCCATATAAATATCCCATCCCGAGCAAGTTTTGGGCATACGCATCCTTTTGTTCCGCTGTTTTTGTAAGCCAGGAAATGGCAAGTTGAGGATTTTTCGGAATTCCTCCTTTCCCGTTAAGATAGTAAAGTGCCAGGGCATTCATGGCTTGGATATGACCCAATTCCGCCGCTTTCCGGTACAGCTCGAAAGCCTGCTGTTCATTTTGTTCCACCATATTTCCCTGTTCATAACATTGGGCCAGAATATACAAGGCCTTTGGATGATTGAGATCGGCCGCTTTCTTCCAGTGTGAAAAGGCTTTCTTCATATCATCATACAAGGCGTAGGAATCACCCAGCCATAACAAGGCTTCCGTATCATTTTGTTCCGCCGCCTTTGAAATCCATTTCATGGCTTCATCGTGGTCTTTCCGGCATCCTTCTCCGGAAGAATAAAAGAGACCAGTCATAAACTGTGCATTAGGTAATCCCTGTTCGGCCGCTTTCAGGAACCATCCAAAGGCTTGTTCCATATTTCTTGTCCCTGAAGTTCCTTTGGCTTCCAGCAACCCCATGTTGAATTGAGCGTTTGCAAATCCCTGCTGAGCCGATTTAAGCAACCATTTGCGTGCTTCGGTATCATTATGCTCAACACCAAGGGATGTGGCATAAGCCACTCCCAGATTGTATTGAGCCTTGGCATGCCCTTGTTCCGCCGCTTTACGAAACCAGCTGGCGGCTTGTTGATCATTTTTTTCTGTTCCTGTACCGAAGGCATAGCATCTGCCCAGTTGAAACTGGGATTCCATGTCCCCCTGCTCAGCCTGCTCCTTTAATACATTAAAATCAGGTAACTGTTCTGTGCTGGATAACGCCGAAATGGGTAAGGTAAATGCAACAAAAGTACAGGCGAAAACAGTGTTCCAGTTCATTATTTTCATGTTGTGAAGGATGACAGGCAGGGAAATTCCTGTGTTTGATATATATGATGATAGGAGAGTTGCTATTCCAACGCCACTCTCTGGGTCCTATATTCCGGAACGTTCATGTTGCCATGATTGTTATGAGATGAATATGCCAATGGGAGAGGGCAAGGTATCATTTGGAGGCAGTACTAGATAACTCAAAGATCTTGTAGAAAATAACGAGCGCTTTTCCTCAGCATGTCGGCATCTTCTGCTCTGCCATTATTTCTCAACTTTGACTCCAATTCCCGGGCTCTGTCGGCGAGGGCATTCAACTTGTTTCGAATCCCGGTATTCCTTTGTTGAATCGCTCCCTCAAGTATCCGGGCTTTGCGCCTGGCGTTTTCCGCTCCTGACGGATCGGTACGGCCAGTGAGAGCGTTGGGAGTCATACATGAGACAGCCCATGATTCAAGGCTGGATATTTGCTTTTCGTCTTTGATGTTCTGTTTACGAATCAGGGATATCTCTTGCTTTGACCTATAAAGATCGGTAACGACGGAGGCGAGGTCGTTAAGTAGTAGTTGATCATCCTCTTTTGCGTCCTTCAGAGCCCGCTTAATGTTGGCGATGGACATTTTCCCTGCATTAAGGTTGCCGGACGATATATCTTGTAAAACCACTGGTTTTTGAGCCTCCTCGGGAGAAAGGGAAATCTTTTCCTTTCCCTTCATCTCCTTGCTCTTCGCGTTTGCCACGGCTTCCCGTAATGCTTTCACACAGTCCGTATGTCGCTCATTAGTAGCCAACATAAGAGCCGTTTCCCCATCCTTAGTTTTCGCATTAACATCCGCTCCTGCTTTCAATAATACTTTCACGCAGTCCGCATGCCCAAAAGCAGCAGCCATCATGAGAGCTGTACCCCCAATCTTAATCTTCGCGTTCACATCCGCCCCTGCTTCCAGCAATGTTTTCACGCAGTCCGTATGTCCCTTAAGAACGGCTCTCATAAGAATTGTAGTGCCGTCCTTATCTTTCGCGTTGACGTCTGCCCCTGCTTCCAGCAATACCTTTACACAATCAACATTGTTTTTAGCAACAGTTGCCATAAGAGCTGTCCATCCATTCTTATCCTCCGCATTTGCATCCGCTCCTGCTTCCAGCAATGTTTTCACGCACCCCGTATGTCCACCATCAGCAGCCCACATGAGAGCTGTAACTCCATTCTTATTCTTTGCGTTAACATTCTCCCCATTCTTGATCAATTCTGTTACCCTATCCATATACCCATCTTTGACAGCCTCCATGAGAATTGTATTTCCATCCTTATTTTTCGCGTTAACGACCGCTCCTGCATCTATCAATACTTTCACGCATTCCTTATAACCATACTCGGTAGCCAACATGAGTGCCGCCTGAGCAGCCGTACCTTTTGCGTCCACTCCAGCTGACATCAATTCTTTTATGCATTCTGCTTTGCCCTTCCTCGCTGCTTCAATAAGAGCTTGCTCTTTTCCTTGAACACTCACCCCAGCCGATAACAGTACCCTTATGCTTTCTGTTTTACCAAATGTAGCAGCCATAATGAGCGCACTAGATTTGGCATAGTCATCCACCCCAGATGATAGCAATAGCTTTATGCATTCTATTTTGCCAAACGCAGAAGCAGAATTAAGTGCCTTTTCTTTCGCTTTCACATCTACTCCGGCAGCAAGTAATACTTTTACATATTCTGTATTCCCTCTTCTGGCAGCATCAATCAGAACTTGGTGATCTTCCGAATTGATATTCGCTCCGGCAGCAATCAATACCTTCATAGTTTCTGTATGTCCTCCTTCTGCGGCACACATCAGTGGGGTCTGATCAGAACTATCTTTTGCGTTTACATCAGCTCCGGCAGAAATCAATGCCTTCACGGTTTCTAAGTGCCCTTTGTTAGCAGCATGCATTATAGGGGGCCATATCCCTCCCTTTTTCATATTAACATCCACGCCTGCAGCGACCAATGCTTTCACTATCTCGGTATAACCTTTTTTAGCGGCACATACCAGAGGAGTAAAACCATCTTTATCTTTCGCATTTACATCTGCCCCAGCTTCCAGCAGTACTTTCACGATCTCGGCATTCCCGTTAAGAGCTGCCTTCATGAGAGCCGTTTCTCCCCCCTTATCCTCCGCATTCACATCCGCTCCGACAACCAGCAATGCTTTCACGCAGTCAGCATTGTTCTTAGCAACAGCAACCATAAGCGCTGTTCTTCCATCTTCATCTACTGCATCTACGCGAGCTCCATTTTCGATCAATTCTGAGAGTTCTGAGTCAATTTGCGCGATTTCTTCCAAGGCCATTTCTTTCTCGTACCTCTCACATGAGAGAAGAAGTGAAGTGGGAATCAACGCAAGAACTGCAACGCGACCGATTCGATATATCTTCGAATTCATATGGTTCTACAAAGGGTTATAGTAACATAAACGATATGTTCAATGTGATCATTTAGTTTTATTATATTTGAAAATCAACTTATTGATGTAATATATAACGAATATAACGCAAGCAGTAAAACAGATGGAAATAATGGTCCCAATGATCAACCAATTCTCAACAGCTCCTCGGCTGGATGCCCCTCCTGAAGCAACAAGAACAATAAACCCTAATATATTAAGAATACAATATGTTAAAAATGGCCATAATTGAATGCTTCCGGGGCGTTTTAGAAGCTTATTTCCTAATGAGCTTATTTTGCAAAAGGCAACAAATCCCCAATAAAAATTAAAAAGTGGAATGAAAAGAAATCCTATAGCTTGGCCGGGAGAAGGAATACGAATACGAGCGGAAATATTCTGCAATACCTTCCATGCCTTGAAAAGCCGGATCAATAGCAAGATAGATGCTGTCAACAAAGTCAATCGGCACATCAATCGGCAAATCATGAAAGCATCATAACTACGCTCACTGAATGCTATGGTTAACGCTATACTCAGAATTGATGATGCGCAGAAAAAACTACAGGCAACCCAGCTTTGGGGTTCCATGTAGTAAGTGACAGGGCGAGTATCCAGAATATCCTCTAAAGACACCCAATCTGTCATGCCCTGTTTCCACCCCAACTCGGAACCATACAGCTTTCCTGTTTTTACAGAGTTCTTTAGTTCATCTAAAGAATATGGCCCTTGCTTATTGCCATCATAATCCGCTACATAATACTCTTTCTTGAAATTATCAGGAATCGAAGGCGGTGGCGGAGGAATAATAGCAGGGAGAGGAGGTGTGTTCGGTTTGCAATCGGCAGTTCTCCTCTCATCATTTGTTATTCTCTCTACGTTCGACATCATTGTTTCAATGAGTATCCAGCTATCCATTCCCTCATGCCATACAAGCGTGCCTTCCGGGTATTTGCCCGCTTGATACCGGGTAATGAGATCTTTTTCATCATATGGCCCTTCCTGTGCTTTGTCTGGCAAGGTGACGTAATACTGCTTGTTACTCATAAATGCTAAATGTGGTAAACGAATAAAAATGGACGATTTAGAAGCAGGAAGATGTTCTCTTGCGTGAATATCTTCCTGCTTCTTTCATGATCTACATAGGCATTCCATTCGACTTGAGAATGCCACGGCCTTGACAGCGCTGGCATTTCTGGCCCCCGATGTTACCTTTGCCCTGGCATCCGGGGCAAACGATGACACCCTGGTTCTGTTGATGACAAATGGCATCCCCTACAGATTGCTGATGGGAGGAGGCCTGTGACTGACCGGCCATCATGCAGATGACCGTCAACGTAATAAGTGCAGCAATGCCGCCTGTAATGTATTTCTTCATATCGTTTCCTTTCGCTGGTGTAGCTATTGAACCGGAGCTACAAAATCCGGCTTATTCCAGAATGGAAGAAGATGGTTGCAGAATATGCTTCTTAACCCGTTTCCAGTTGCGGCAGGCCAACGTTCGAATCCCGGAATCCGACTGGCTGATCAGGATGCCATGCGCTGCCCGTTCACGTTCCAGAACGGTGCGGCGTTCCTTCTCGGTGAGAGTACCGGGATGAACGACCTCGACGATCACAGGCGTCATCTTCCCGTCAGGGAAACAAACCATGCACCGGTGCTCTACCGTTTCCATCCCGTCCGGCCAGGAAATGACCCCGGCGCTTTGCACCTCCTTCAGGGAATGCCATTGAAACCCTTCCGATGGGTCATTCCCGTTGCAATCCGGGTGACGGCAGTCCGCGCAGCGGTACCCCAGCGGCTCTCCGCATAAATCATCCACCAAAACCTTGTGGCCGACAGCCAGCCCTCCCTGCCGGTCGGCTTCCAGATTCTGGACGACATAACGGTGCATGGCCCGTTCGACGAGCATCAGTTGATGGCCTCCGCATCGGGGACAGGTGAACTGGATGATACTTTTCGTTGCTGGCATCTCGTTTACATTGCCTGTATATCTCCTTTTTACGATTTTAGTCAACCTGAAAATCTCAGTTTAATCTCAAAAATAGGGCTGTTATATAACCGTATTGCCATTCCTGAGCGATAGTGCTACATTCCGAAACATGGCGGGAGTGAATCAGGATGAGCTGAAAATGAATGTCAAGCTGTGGCTCAAGGCCAACGGTTTCGACTACGCATGGCTCGCCGAACGATGTTTCGTGACGGAAGCGACCGTCCGCAACTGGATGGCGAAAAAGCCCATTCCCGCCGCCAAGGAACACATCATCCGGGAACTCATCAAGCAGCTCCCGTTGACCCTTCCGAGCCGGGTGCAGGTGGAAGAGGAAACGCTGATTACCCTGAAGCTCGATCCGGATACCCGCAAGGTTCTTGAGAAAAAAGCCTTCTCCCAGGGCAAGACCCTGAAGGAGTTCCTGGCCGACGAAGTGCCGAGGCTGGGCAATCCCCCGCTTGCCTGATTGTATGGACGCCTCCGGCTTCGCATTGCCTCCGGGAACTCTGCTGGGCAATTACAAGTTGCTCAAGGCGCTGGGCCAGGGAGGCTTCGGCATCACCTACATTGCCTGGGACAGCCAGCTCAGGCGCAACATTGTTCTCAAGGAATGCTTTCCTCTGGGATTGTGCAGCCGGGATTCGGATACGGGAGAGATCATCCCGTTGCCTCATACGTCCCGGCAGGCTTACCGGACGGCCATGGATTCACTCCGCAAGGAAGCGCAGACGCTGGCTTCCCTGAACCATGAACGCATCGTCCGGGTCTACGATGTCTTCGAGTCCCATGGCAGCATCTTCTATGTGATGCCGTGGCTGGAAGGCGGTTCGCTGCGGGAACGCATGGACGAAGCCGCTTCCGGGAAGAGCATGATCACCCCGGAGCAAGCCTCCGAGTGGCTTCTGCTCCTGCTGGATGGGCTGAACTATCTGCATGGCAAGGGGATCTACCACCGCGACATCAAGCCCGGCAACATCCTCTTTGATGAACGGGGGCTGCCTGTGGTGATCGACTTCGGGGCGGCGCTCAACAAGCCGGAAGTGACTTGTACGATTACCCAGGGAGAATTCTCGTACGCCTACGCCTCCCCGGAACAAATCACCGGGAAAGGGGAAATCGGCCCATGGACGGATTTCTATGCGTTGGCCGCTACCTGGTACGAGCTGATCTCGGGAATTTCCGTCGAACCGGCCGACAGGAGGCTGATGCGGGATGATGTCGTCCCGCTCCCGGGCATGGCTCTTTCCCAGCCATGGCCCCGGGAATTGCTGGCATCCATTGACCGGAACCTGCGGCTCAGTCCTGAAGAGCGTTGCCAGACAGCCGGTCAGTGGAAGGAATGGCTGGAACAGGGGAAACCAGAAAAGATACACAAAGGAAATTCACGGAAAAATACTCTGATCGTTGCTTCCCTCGGTTTACTGGTGGTTATCATCATACTCGGAATATGGACGGTAAACCGATTATCCGCCGATAAGGCTGAGCCTCCTGATCAACTTGTGTCAGAAACAACAGGAGGTAACGACATACCATCTACTCCACCTTCCACGCCTGAAATTGATCAAGGAACATCAGATTCTTCTGTCCAGAAAATAAAAAGCCCTGCCATGGGTATTCCTCCATTAAGCAAGGACGCTTCAGCAATATTACCCAAGGTGCTGGATTATTTCCAATGGGAGGAACAAGAAAAAAGGCTTAGAGGCCAAATCAATAAGGCATCGCAGGACGATAAGAAATTCAAAGAGTTTATTCGACAAGAGGTTGCAACAAGAAAGCAATATATTGACCAATTGAAGTTTCCTCCGTGTATCATGGAAGAAGTGATCGTCGATAGCCAGCGAAAATATTATTCTCCCGTATGGTATGATTCCGTTCTACTGAAATCTTGTCGGGACTCATGGCAACATGTCGCCAACAGCCTGAATGACATGATTGCAAAAACAGCCCAATGGCAGGAACTTTACCTTTCTACCTCCATCCGGGAAAAAGAGTTTGTGCAAGAAATCGCATCACATGAAAAGCGGAAATTGCTCATGGAACGCACCAATCTAAATAAACTGGAGGACTCTGTCAGTGATTACCTAAAGACATCAGAGAAGGAAATCAGAGATTACGCCTATGAGATAGGCAAAAACTATTATGCTCAACCGACTGTAACGGAAGAATGGCAGGTTCGTGAAAAGTATAAAATAGATGCTATTCTCGGTGAGATAGGACAATCTAAACAGAAAATCATTCAACAAGCAGCAGAGCAAATTGATAAGAAGAAACTTTTTTTCGAGAAGGTAGACAACATAATTTCTTCATTCAAGACCCGTCAGGAATTACGAGAATGGTCTGAGGGAGACGAAATCCGACAACTGGAACAAGAAGGGAAGGCGCTGGATAAGGAATATGACCGGATCGCTGAAATGGAGCAGAATTACCGTGAAAAGGCAGGAGATTATTTCAACTCATTTGATCGCATCAAAACACTTGTTCCTGACAACGAAGTCGGTTGGATAGACAGCTTTGCAAATGAACTTTCTGGCCTTGTCAACTGGCCTACAAAAGGGATTAAAGGATGGGAGCAGGATGCCAACAATTACCTTTGGCGAAAGATTCGTCATGCTTCCAAAAGTTTTTAACGGCCTGGAATTGAAAATTACTTGCGGCCTTTCTTGTTCTCCAGCTTTTTGATATCCTGCTCCAGTTCTTTCACATAGTCCTGTTCCGCCTGGTGTTCGGCCAGTAACCTGCGGTGTTCTTCATAGAAGCGGTATTGTTCCCGGACATGTTCCCGAGCCTGTTTCATTGACCGGTTTCCCTTGCCTTTTAGTACACGCCTTCCCATGAGACGAAGCAGTTCGTTAAGCTTGTCTTCCCACTCATGCAGAAATATCTCACGGCGGTTCTTTGCCTGATCCTCGACAAAGTCCAGACACAGGGAGGTCAAACGATTGAAATCGCTGATTTCTTCCTCGTTAAGGTAGTTCTTTGCAACAGTGATATCACTGGCATGGATTCGGTCTCCAACCCAGCTGGTCAACCCCATGTTGGGTTTTGCTGCATCAGCCCGCATCATCATCAATTCCGCAGCACTGTGTCCGGTAATGGCGTAGTGCAGTTTGTTTTGAATCGAGCTGAAGAACTCCGTCGTTTCCTTTCCGGACGGCATATAGTCAGCCGCCATGGCAAAAACATCCTTGATACGCAGGTACATGCGCCGCTCGCTGGCACGAATGTTCCGAATACGTTCGAGCAATTCATCAAAATAGTCCGGCAACGGTGTTGTTCCGGGAATCGGCGGGTTCTTCAAGCGTTCGTCATCAATGGCAAATCCCTTGATCATGTATTCCTTCAGGCGCTGGGTCGCCCATATGCGAAATTGAGTGCCCCGTATGCTATTCACCCGGTAACCGACGGAAATGATCATGTCTAGGTTGTAGAAGATGACAGAACGTTTCACCTGTCGTTCTCCTTCCAATCGAACTGTAAAGAATTTCTTTACAGTTCCATCCTCTTGAAGCTCACCTTCTTGCAGGATATTCGCAATATGTTGTCCGATGTTCTGTTTACTTGTCTGAAACAGTTCGGCCATCATCTGCTGGGTCATCCACAATGTCTCATCATGAATGCGAAGATCCAGACGGATGTTGCCATCCGGAGAAGTATACAATAACAGCTCTCCGGGAACCGGGGTTTCGTCTTCTGTCGGCAGATGGGTCATACCTTGTCTTCTTTTCGATCAATCCATATTGCAACCCGAATAACGGCAGTCATTCTGGAACAACAAGCCCAATGGAGCATAGCAAAACCGGCATGCATGCAAAGCTCAAAGCTCACATCATCCGACGACTTTCATCAAAAGGCATCGCTCCCATGGGAACATTTCTCGAAATAACTACAGCCGCTATTTTAGGAAAACGCATAAACTTGAAATAGTGGAGATAACACCATTCATGTTGTGGGCTATCTAAAAGAAAGCCCCTCATAAGAGAGACTTCCTGATGTTGCCAGTCCTACACCTGCCACACATCCTCCGGGAGAGGAGTCAGAGATACCTCGTCTCCCGGCATGGACATATTGACCGTGCGGACACTCCGGCTCAGCCATGCGAACAGTTCCGGGAACTTCTGCTCATTGACCTGCATGGGCGGGCGCCCCGGGCTGATGCAGGAAAGCTCCAACAGATCGGCACGGCCTATACCGAAGACGAATACACTGAGCTTGCGGGCAGCCGTCAGTTCCTTCAATCGTCCCTCCAGCTCCCGGTGCCGGGCGCTGGTCGGAACCCCGTCCGTCATCACGACAAGCCAGGGCTGGTAGAATTCCACCCCGTGTGCCCGGTAGGTACGCTTGCGGCTGTCGAGTTCAGCTAGAGCCAATTCGACGGCTTCACCAAGGAGCGTTTCATTCTCCTGTGACGTGGAGATCTTCAGGACTGTGTCAGATTCCCGGATCGGACCGAACTCCTTTACTGTTGCTACCGTACGGGCGAATGTGATCACTGCTACGTCAGCGGCCAGCTTCGCCAGAGGATCGGCCAGAATGTCGCTGATGAACCGTTGAAGGCCGGCATTAAGTTCATCCATCCGGGTGACGATATTGTCTCCCGTGACGATATTCCAGTTGATCCCGTCAGAATACTCCTGACGGAGGATGTGTTGGTTGTCGCCCCGGACAATGCCGTTCATACTGCTGCTGGCATCCAGCAGAAAGAGAACGGGAAGCCGGGCGTTGGTGTTGTTGCTGAACTCGCGCATGGCGGCGAGTTGTTCCTGTCTGGTTGGGAGTATTGATGATGATATAGACATGGTTTATTCGAGTTAATGGTTGATGGTTGTATTTCGGGAGGCCTGATTCAATGCGCTACGACGCCGTATGCAGAGCCTGCACAGGGGGCGGGTATGAGATTGCCGTAAACGCCGGGCGACATCGTCAGGAGCCTCCCGGAAACGAATCCCGCAGTCCGCACAGATGTTGGATGTCATCTGTACCAGCAGACTTCGGGGTGGGCAGGGACGGTCGTACAGAAGATCCCGGTACATGGGATGATCCCTTCCGCCTCCCGGCTCCATATCCCTGAGGTATTGCAGCAAACAACGCGCCAGATACCCCGGCATGGCGCGTGGACGCAAATCGTGACGCTGGACACAGGTAAGATTGTGACCGAGTGCGTCGCGGAGCTTGCGGGGGAGATACGACCAGACATAACGTCCGGAAGTATCGGGCGGGTAGAATCCCGCAGGCGGTTTGTACGAAGCAAACGGGTATGGCAGTGCACCCTTCCTGGCGGCTTCCTGCATGTCTTCTCCATTACCTTGCCGGGCGAAGGGAGACAGGCCGAGAGTCAATGTCATGAAGAGCAGGACGGACAAGGCGTAGCCATCGTGGCTTCGGGTACGGAGGAAGTCTCCGAAGTTGCCTCGAAGTTCCGGAGCCCGGAAACGTTCTGTACCGACGGAACAGGGATAGTCTTCGATCTGGAAACTGTCGGCATCCACCCAGCAGACGGTGCCATCAGTAGAAACCATCACGTTACCGGGATGCAGATCACCCAGAACAACACCGTAACGGTGCAGCGTATGGACGGATTCCGACAGGTTCAGGCATAGCCTGGTCAGATCGTAACGGGTCCATGAGGGGAACTGGTTCGTCAGCAGTTCCGCATGAAACACGAATGCCCCGAGCGGAACACCGTCCGCCCGGGGCATCAGCACGCCGACAAAGCGCCGCAGTTCGTCGTACAGGATCTCGCGCGGCCACGCCACGCACGGGGAACGAATGGGGCGGGAACACATCAGCCGAAGCTTCTGCTCACGCCAACGCATCCGTTGCGTTGGATGATAGAGCTTGGCTACGAGTGGCGATCCTAATGCCGAATGGGCAGTAAAGACCGATCCTTCACCGCCTTCCGCAATGGGTTTTCCCAGAACGATTCGTTCCCCTCGATCAGAGAACAGAACATCCCCGGTCGAGTACTTCCTGCCATTGCCGCAGAGTTCTTCATCCAGCCGCCTCACCTGATGGCGGAGTGCATAGAATGGAGTCATGGAAACATGACGGCGGGTAATAAGCCGTCACATATAGATGACGCGAAGGGAATAGATTTTTCAAATATGATTGATAAAAAATGGATATGGAAACATTTTATCAATCATATTAGGACATTCATCCTATGTCTTGATTCATGATGCCATTGATCGTGCTCATCAATGAATCAAAAGGCTCCGGCTCATCAAAGAGCATGGCAGAAGTCTGTTCGTAGTCCCTTTGCCATTTTTCTCGCAATTCAAGAGAATCCGGGATCAGTTTCAAATCCGAGGGAAGCAATGTATCGTAATCGACCCATGTCTGCCAATGGTAGAGCTTGCGTTTGTCCCTTACATCGAAGAATAGCTCCTTATCAACATATCCCGCTCGGATAAGGGCTGCCGCATCATAATAGTGGCGTGCCAGCCTGGCCTTGATATTCCATCCTTCATGCGGACGGGATTATTCTCATGGAGAATGAAACACTTCTCCCAGAATGTTCGGAAAGGGCTAATCGTTCGTACTTCAGTCGAATCTGAAAACTCCGGAAATCCTTCCCCAATGTAAGAATCGACCATCCTGGCTTCGGATGGTTCCGTCTGAGCTCTCCCGCTCAATTCGATTTTGACAAAAGGACGAATGTAGAGGCTTTCATTCTGTTCGAACAAGGATGGATAATGGATTAAGAGGACAAATGGATCACGGGCCGAGGACAGATCTTCCAACTCGATATGCACATTCTTGATTCCCATTTCTTTCATCCTCTCCTCCATGAGAGGCTGGAGAACATGCTCCATCATCCTCCGGTAGTGGGGGCGAATCTTACGCAATTTAGCATCCCTCTGGCTGGCGGATTGAAACGCTGCCGGCTTATCTTCTTCACCCAGTTCAGCGAAGAAACGAGGAGATAACGCAACATCGATATCCTCAGAGAAACGGCGTATGATCCTGTACGCTTTGGAGAGGGACGTCCCGCCTCTGAAGCATAGATAAGGATTCAAGGAGTCTTCCCGAAAAAGGATATTCAGAGCCCGGCATACCCAGAAATCCTTTTCAACAATAGAAGGAATGATACCCAGCTGCTCGCCAATGTGGCGGCACAGGAATATTCGATCTTAGGATGGGAGACCAAGGAAATCACTCATGAGAGACAGGGGGCGCTATGACTTGTTGTAGAATGGGGCGCATCCATACAGGAACAAGTTCCATATCACGAGATAATTGTTCCTTTTCCGTATCGGAAAGCCGTTTGGTTAATTGAGTGACAACAAAATCACGATCTATCGACTTCCTGCCCAGCGAGCGCAACGCTTGAACGACCAATCCCGTAATACTCCCCGACAGGCGCATCAGCTTCGGAGATGTCTTCTTGAAGCGGAGTTTCCATCCACCTACGTGAACCGTTGCAGAAGGTCGATCCGTCAAATACTCATACCGCCCGGCCATTTGGTCGGAAAGCCACAAAGCGTTAGCGGCATGGATTCCGTTAGGTAAAAGACGAGCTTCATTTTTCCTTGCCCAGGCTTTCGCTACCTGCTCCGGGTCAGTTGGTACAGGCAAATTAAATCTCTTGTTGGTCGCCGGTATCTCATAGATACCGGGAAGGATACGCTTGAGCTCGCCATCTCTTGCCATGCGAGAAAGAGCTTGATCTACTGCTGTCCTGGGCCAGAACGCAAGAAAATCGGAAGAGGTGATAACCTCTCCTTTTGCCTTCTCGGAAAATATTTTTTCCCTCAGCTGGCTCCTGATGCTCCCCTTCATGATTAAAGGGTATTGTTTATCTGACTAAAGTCAATAAAAAATGCTGTTTATCTGACTAAAATGACTGAAGCAAAGATCAACTAACCGCATCGGGAATGATAGAAAGGTATGCTTCAGCATCCTTACGGGAAACACCCTGCCTGTAGTGGGATTCGGTCATCTGCGTTCCACTATGTCCCATCCAGCGGGCAACATCCGGCAAGGGATGGAGAGCAGCCTGATAGGAAGCGAATGAGTGTCGCAACGCATTCTTTGGTATCGTGATGCCGGCTTTGGCTGCCAGCTGGTCCAGACGATAGCCATATCTGAGTTCGTCATCCCGGGTCATTGGCTCCCATTCGCCTGCGGCCAGCCATGCCTTGATTTGCGGGGAGGTGGGTATGTAACGATCCTTCGTTTTTCCCTTGGGTCCTTTCGCGATCTCACGCGAAACAAAGATATCTTGATGTCCATCCGGTTTGTCCTTGTATTGAACAACTTCTGAACGTCGTAGCCCGCACAATCCCTGTAGAACAATACGGGAAAGCATGGGGCGGTCATATTTTAATGCCGCCTCAAGCAATTTCCGGAATTCGTCCGGGGTAAGAATCCCGATGGAGATGTGATTCCTGGAAGGAGCGACGGTCAAGGAGACCGGGTTTTTCTGAATCAGATCGTGCTGAATGGCCCAAAGGAAAAAGGCATTCAGCGTACCCCGGTACCTGTATTTGCTGGTATTCGAGAGGGGCTTTCCCTGATACCGGAACGAATCCAGTTTGTCATTGATTTCGGCGGCGGTGATTGATGACAACTCCCGGTTGCTCCAGCCTTGCTGCCATTTATCGAGTTCATGAAGGACGTTCTTATGGTGGGCCCGCTGGCATTGGCCCCGATCCAGCATCAGCAGCCTCTCCTTTCGATACAGAGCCATGGCGTCATCCAGAGATATACCCGCCGGGGGTGGTTTCGGGGCAGTAATGTTAACATGATCAGCAATGACGCTTAATTGTGATCCGAGTAAATCCTTGATTTCCTGCTCTTTGGTATCCGTGAGAGCATCTTTCCACCACGAAAGGAGATCAGTTGCAAATGCCTTTACCTCTTCAGGGTCTTCATGCTGGTACAAATATTGAAGCGTATGTTGCAGCAGGTTGTTGTTCTTTCCAAATTTTCTCCACAAGCGGATAGCGAACATTTCGACCACGGATTCTCCCTCTGCAACCATATTGAAGATTGCCAGGGCATCGTCGATATGCCCCTTGTCATACATATCGTAGAGAGCCCGGGCTTCGTCGTAATCGCGGAAGGTACGCTCTTTCCATTCTCCCGTGTCCTTGTCAACAAAGCGGAGCCGCCAGACTGAAAGTCGACCTTTCTTCTTCACTTCAGTGAGTTTGACTTTGCTGCCATATCGGCCTTTGGCATGCTTCCTCTTCATGTAACGAGAGTAATGGTTTACAGAAAAAGTTTCAAGACGAATTAGGGGACAAACTGGGGGACATATTCGTAAATTGTTTACAATGAATAAAAGTGTTTAGATTCAGGTTCTAGTGGGGGTTCCCCCGTGAAGGTTCGAGTCCTTTCGGGCGCACCAAACAAGGCCCTGCAAGTTAACTGCTTGCAGGGCCTTACTGGTTTTATGATGTATTCGTGCATTGGCTTTGACGCAACGCCGGAAGATTGGTGAAGGGGCTGGATAAGGATTATTGCTCCGTTGTTAAGGAACGCCTGTGGTTTTCAGGGGAGGGGGCGTTGCCTTTTTGGGAGTGGATGCCTGCGAATTGTTCATGCGCCAGCTTCATGAACATGCAGGAGGAACATTTCCTTTCAGCGGTAATGCGTTGTCTGCGCTCCTGGTCGTAAAGTTTCTCGTAGCGTTCGGCGCGTTTCATTTCCCTCCAGAGGAAGATGCCCATCACGGCTGCCACGGAGGCGCCGTTTTGAACGTATTCAAGCAGGGGATTGAGTTCTGAAGTCGCCATGCAAACAACCGCAAGGGTGTTGGCTAAAACGACACTTGTAGTAACGGCAGTCTGGGTCATGGGGCTGGAAAGGTCATGTTTCGAAACTTCTGCGCGCTTCGGAAATGCTTCCGAATTGATGGAGCTGCAAATGCGGCGGATCTGTAAAGGATTTCCATGTTCCTCCCCACTCCAGGCCGTCAATTTTTGCGTAAAGTTTGCCAAGAGTGGTGTAAAGAGGGTGATTGGGCAGGTAGTTGCGGTCCTGGAAAATTCCAAAATCCCAGGCCAGGCCGAAGTTGTGCCAGCTCTGGCCGCCGCGGGCATTCGTTACTTTAGGGCGTTGCCTGTAGAGGTCATTCTGTTCGGCATACGTGCGCGTTCCGCAGATAATTTTTGCTTCATATCCCTGGTTGACGGCTTCATTCCGGGCCAGTTTGAACCACTGCCGGGCGGCTTTTTGCGCTTCCGGAAGAAGGGTGGAGATGTTCCGTTCGGTGCGTTCGTCAAAGCATCCGGTCTCCATTTTGTACCGGTCGGCGTCCGTGCTCCAGCGTTCCGTTCCGTTCCGCGTGCCGTTGCCGGGAATGCCGTCAATGGCTCCGTGATAGTACCCGGCCAGGCGCAAGAGCCTTTGCCAGTAGAAGGTATCTTTCTGCAGGTCGGAAATGCTGTCAGCCATTGTCGTGGTTTTCCTGTTCCTTTTTCCGGTCTTTGGTGACAATGCCGATGAGGCCTGCCACCGCCATGCCTGCGGCGATAATCTGGTCGGCAAGAGCTTGTTCGATAGTGGCTCCGCAGGCTGTGGCCAGGGCAAGGAGGCCCAGCCATGTGGAACGTTCCGTCAGTCGATTGAGAATGTATTTGAACATGTGATGGTCGGTTGGTATTGAAAAGTCCCTCTGTGGGAGAAGGAGGAACCCGCCTTTCCGGGAATGCCAAAGGATGGGGAAAAGGTTTTTCCGAATCCTCTCCGCCAATGGGGAAAGGGGGGCATCAGTTCTCCGCACAAGTTGCTCTGAGGTTGCTGCCGCGATTTGCAAAGATTCCGCGGATACTTTTATTGCTTGCCCTAATCGGCAAAATCCGTCACAGGAAACGATACTTGTCTTTTATTCATGAAGATACCATAATGCGCCAACCAACGCCATTATGAATAACCGTTTAACATCGTTTATTATCCGCAGATTTCTACCATTTCTCCGGTATGAATATCTCAGGGAATTGGAAGCGTACCTCAGAAAAGAGGTAACTGGTTTTCCTACTGTAATTCCTCCTGAACCTTTTTCCGACCGCCAACAGCTGGAGGCATACCGCAGGGCTCTCGGGCAAACTATTATTTCCGGCATTTGTTACCGGATGTACGGCCTTAAAAAGGAGACGGACAGGATTTACCGTATTTTCCACCTTTTGCAAACGTGCAGTTCCGGTGAAGCTACTGCGGATTTGCGGGAATACGCCGAATCGTTGGGCGTTTCCGTCAACAGAGATTTTTCCAATGGAATTGAACTCGCCGTTCTGCATTTTCTGGACGGCAATATCAGCTTGCTCAGGCAGATTGAGGAATTGCATTCCATTAAAAAGAGGAAATCGTATCGTATTCTTCCCCCCATGAAAGATGCGCTTCCTTTTCCCATGATTACGGAGAAAGAAAGGGAGAAGGAAAAAGAAGGCTGCCGTCAATATCTGTCCCGAATTTTGTCGCAGAAGGGGATGACTGACGTATGCGTTATCAGCTGTGACCGGATTTCCTCTGATTACTGGTTTACCATCAAACGGGGGCATTATCAGGAAACCGTTGATGAGGTTGACACGTCGGCCAAAGAGATAGTCAGCAGCATACGTACTCCCGGGAATACGGACATTGTCATCTACAGGGGGAGTTCGAAATGCCTGTACATCAATTTACAGGTCAGCGCCAGAATCCAATGGATGATGCGGGCCTATGCCGTCATTGCTGGCCGCATGCTGTTCGGCTCGGATATTTGGGAATTAAGGAACCGCTACACCCTGAGCGTGTTTAATAAGAAGTCCATCGCCGACATTGAGGTGTTCAATAATATTCCGGGTCTGCGAAGGGTTGCTGTTTATAAGCTTGTCATGTCCAGGCCTCTCCATGCAAGGAAGAGGACGGAGAAAGAGGTGTTGATGAGGGGATTTACAGGCACTTACAAAAGCCTTTCCGAGCTTGGCGATGAAGACGGCCCCCTGATTGTCGTCCCCAGCGGGTTCCATGTGGACAAGGCGTTTTTTTATTTTGAGTTTGAAGAAGGAGACCCGAAAACCGTTTCTTTAACTCCCGATTCCAATGGCCTGGAATTGGAAAGCGAGCAATACAGGCTCATTGATATGTATTTTGAACAGGCCGGTTTTGACCAGTTGTACAACAGGATTCATGGAGCTTAATTACGGCAATATCCTCGATATCATTATTGAAAGCGAGAGCCTGGAGTCTCCCGATTGGATATGGAAAGCCAGGGTGGGCGGGGATTTTTATCCGGGGCACTGGGTATGCGGCTGTAAACTTGCCGGAATATCCGGTGACTATTACAACCCCGACGATATCGACAATCCTTTGAAAGTGGTGGCTCTGCCTCCGGAAGAAGAGCCTTTCTACGAGTACGGAGGGAACCCCGGGGAAGAAGACCGCAGGCGTTTTTATGTATTGAAGGAACCCTGCTGCCGGGAGCCTGTTGAGAGGAGCGAGCTTTTCGTGCATGCCCTGGTGTTCAGGAAGATTGCTTTGAATATTGCCCGTTCTTGCGGAAAGACGGAGAGGGAAATCAGCGGAACGGAGCTGATTCCGGAGTGCCTGATCAGGCTTTTTGATTTTCCCGTAACCGCCTATTTTGCTTTTGCTTTTGATGAGCGGCTTGTTTCCAGATGCCTGCGCGTCATCCGGCAGGCACAGCCGGGAAAGCCCTTTCTTCTCTTGGTGATGGGGAAGCGTTGGCGGACTGCCGCCATGGAGGCTGCAATTGTTGAGAAGTACCAAGGCATCGTTGTTTCCATTCCCGACGTCATGGTGACGACGAAAGATGGATTTGCCTGGGCGTACGGCTATTCCTGGGTGTGGCTCAGGGAGGGCATGCCTGTTCATGCGCGCACGGGGGAAAGTCTTCCAACCGGAGCCATGTGGGAGGATCTGTGGATTTCCGTGACCGATGAGCGGGAAATAGTTTTTTCCTGTTCACGGGGCGGTAGGGAAGTGAAGGAATTCATGAGGTTTTCCTATCGGGAGGAAAAACGTTTTTTCAGCAGACAACGGGCGGCTGCGGGACAGGATTCCACGAAGCCGGCTTATAAGATGCTGTTTTTGTACGTAATGAATCCGGATAAAGCCTGTTTGGACAAGGAACTTTTGAAAAGGGCCGGGATCGGGAATGAGGCGGAAGCCAGGTCGGATTTGAGAAAAGTTCTTGTGGAAAGGCTGCCCCAGCTGGCGGAAAGGGACCCGTTTGCCAAGAAAAGGGAGAAGTCAAGGCAGGGCATGTACCGCCGGTTCCAGGTAGTTCCCTGTAAATCTTATATCCGTCCTTTGGAACTGATGCTTTCGCTTGAAAGGAAGCCGGAAAGGCACAGGTAGGAGGGCAGGCGGTTATAGACCCTCCCCATGAGCGGCTAGCTGGATGAACTTATTCGTCCAGCTAGCCGCTTTCTTTTGATAAATATATGAATTTCAAATAATAATGATGATACGGATGTGGGGCATTTTTCGCTAGCTGGATAAGTCCGCACAGGGTTGGTGAATATGCACGAAAAGCAATCACCAACATTGTCGGAAACCGTGGAAAACCACGCCTTATATCTCGCTCAGCGCCTCCGATCAAAAGCAAAATCCATCGGGTTTCAGATACCTGAGGAAGAATATCTGGATGTCCTCCAACGGTTCAGAATCCGATGCTGGGAAATTTGCCGCCGTTACCGGAAAAGTGGGGGAGCCGGCATAAAAACATACCTGGGCAATGCAACCGTTTTTGAGCCGGAACGCTATTTGCGCGAGAGGAACCGGAAGAAGAGACTACTGCTGCGGGAAGCCCGTCCGCTTGAATATGAAAATGGCCGGGAAATTGACGCTGACGAGCATTCGGACTTCCTTTCCGGGCTGATGTTCCGGGAAGACTTCGAGCGGGAAATGGAATCCCTGGAGCCGCAGGAAAGGGAGCTGGTTGAGGCATTGATTGACGCTGAAGGGAATTTGTCACGGGCAGCCAGAAGCATTCATCTGGAGGAAAGCAGGGCGCGCCGCCTCCGGAAACGTCTCCGGGAAGAAAAATTCACTTTTTTAAGAAATGGGCGGCAGATTTCCGGAAACGCGGCAAGCAATCATAGTGAAGGCAGATGAACGTTCTTTCTTTTCTGGCGCATGCCCTGTCCGGGACAGCTCCGTGAAGAGCCGTTTATTCACTTTATCAAGAACCGTAAGCATTTGAAAAACAAAATGATGAATACAGCAAAAACATGCGTGAATTCCAGTTCCCGGCCTCAGCGTTCGGAAAATTCCCTTTCCTGTCCCGTGGCAGATGCCGCGGCAGGCCCCTCCCATGAACCCCTGTTTCCTGTAGGCACGGTTACCGGAGATATCAGGAACAACGACATTGTTCTTCCCCGCCTGAACATTGTTCAAAGCGTAGGCGCCCTTTCCGGGATATTTTCCCCCGGCAGCATCATCCTTAACAGGGAAGTCGTGCTTTCCGACGGAAGCGTTCCACTGGAGCTTTCCGTGCTTTCCGCGCGCAAGCAGTTTATTGAAAAACTCCCCTTTGATTCCGTAGAGAAGCCGGCCGTCTTCAATTCTCTGGAAGAAGTAAGAGCCGCCGGCGGCACGGTCGGCAGAGAGCCGGGAAACCGGCCTTCTTTCGCTCCCGTTCTGCATGTGCAGGCACTTTTCAAGGCTCCGGAGGGCGTGGATTATCCCTTTCCCCTAGAGTACGAAGGAGAGGCTTTCGGGCTGGCTGCCTGGTCCCTGCGCGGCATGGCTTATTACCTTGCGGGGCGCGACATCCTCACGGCTTCCAGATTTGCCCTGAGGAATGAATTGTTCGCCGGCAAGTGGAAGCTGACTACCAGGCTCAGAAGGCTGGAACATAATGGCATTTTCATTCCCGCGCTGCGCAGTGCGGGCCGCAGTACACCGGAGTTCTCCTCCTTCATCAGGAGCATCGGTTAAATTTTACTCACCCTCCGCAACGAAGAGCAGTGCTCATGAGCAGTCCAATCAAGAGATTATTCGTCAACGGGTTCCCGAGCCTCTACGGAGGAGCGGGAACGGAACTTCACCACCAGATCATTGTCTGGCGCAAGATGGGCGTGGAAGTCCATCTCATCCCGTCCTGGGATTACCACGGGGAGCCTCTTTACAACGAAATGGTTTCCCTGGGCGTCATCATGCACGCCCCCGCGGACTGGTCGGCCGTCCAACCCGGCGACCCCGTGCTCGGTTTCTGCAATGCTGGCTTCCTCAACGCCTTGCCGGAAATACGCAGGCATACGAAACGCACAGTTTTCATCAACTGCATGACGTGGCTTTTCCCCAGGGAAAAGGAGGCCATGCAAAAGGGGGAAATCGCCATGTTCCTCTATCAGAATGAAGCCGTCCGCCAGGAAGCCATGCCCGTGCTGCGCAAGCTCAACGGCGACCCGCAAGTGCAGTTCCTGACCTTCAGGCCCTATTTCCATGCGGAATCCTTTCCCTTTATCCGGGAACGCGATGAGGATTTCTTCGGCTGCGGGCGCATCTCCCGCCAGGATGCCGACAAGTTCGCGGCCAACACCCTGCATATCTACGGCGCATTCGTATCCCCCGTGCAGAAGCGCGGCCTTTTCCTCGGTTTTGACAAGAGGAGCGAAGCCAAGATAGGCCGGCCCTTCGACTGGATTCGGATTGCCCGCAATCAAAGGGAAGTTTCCCAGCAGGATTTTTACAGGCACAGCCGGATCATCCTCCAGCCGTCGGATACGACGGAGAACTGGCCCCGCATCGGCTTTGAGGCGATGGCCAGCGGCAGCGTGCTCATTGTGGACAACCGGGGCGGGTGGCGGCAGATGGTGGAGCACGGCAAAACAGGATGGCTGTGCAGTAACGAAAGGGATTTCATCTACTACGCTTCCAAAATGGCCTGTGAACCGAATCTTCGCGACGACATGGCGGAGGCGGCCCGGGCGCGCGGCCTGGAGCTGGGCGGGCTGGATGTTTCCCTGGAGAGCTGGAAGGAAGTGCTGGAGGCGATGGCAAGACTCCCGGAATGAACATGGAACGGAAAACCGGCCTTATGAATAAAAAATATGTTTCCCCGTGTTTCCTGCCCGGCATGCGGCTGGGCAACATCATGTTCACGCTGGCGGCCGCCTGTGCCCACGCCCGTACCGTAGGGGTGGAGTGCCGGGTGCCCTGGGCTTACAATGACGCTTCCCTGATGCTGCGCTCCCGGCTCGGCGGCTGGGTGCTCCCTTCTACGCCGTGCGGCACCAATGAACCTCCATCCTGGCAGGAACCTTCCTTTTCCTATTGTCCGGTTCCCTCCCGCATCCGGACGGGCGGGCTTCGCGGCTACTTCCAGAGCGCGCGGTATTTTGAAGGGCAGGAAGCGTTCATCCGGGCGCTTTTCGCGCCTCTCACCGCGGAGAAGGAGCCCGGCGCCGTTGGCATTCACATCCGGCTTGGGGACTACAGGCGCCTCCGTGACAAGCACCGCATTCTGGACCCTGGTTTCCTGCGGAGGGCCGCAGGGCATTTATCATCCGGGAAGAACCGTCTGGTGCTGTTCAGCGATGAGCCGGACGAGGCGGCGGAGATGCTTGCGCGCGTGCCGGCATTCGGACGCTTTGCGCTGGAAATCGACCGCGGCGCTCCGTGCGAATCCCTCCGCCGCATGACGGCGATGGAGGAACTCGTCATGTCGTGTTCTTCCTTTTCCTGGTGGGGCGCGTGGCTGGGAAATACCCGGAAGGTCATCGTTCCGCGCGACTGGTTTGTCGGCGGTGTGGAAGACTACCGGGATATTTACCTGCCCCATTGGGTAACACTGTAATTCCGCCACGAACCCATACCCGTAAAACAATGAATACGAGAACCGTTACAAGCCTCTGGGTGGGAGGGGAACTTCCCCTGATGTCCGTTCTGTGCATCAAATCGTTCCTGGACCATGGCCATGCTTTCCAGCTTTTCAGCTACCGGAATTACGACAATATTCCCGCAGGAACGCTTGTGCGCGATGCGCGGGATATTCTCCCGGAGGAGGCGATTTTCCATGATTCCCACAATAGCCTGGCACCGTTTTCCGATTGGTTCCGCATGAAATTCCTTTCACAGGAAGGCGGCTTCTGGGTGGATATGGACGTCATCTGCCTGGGTGATGAACTTCCTGCCTCTCCTCTCTGGTTCTGCAGGGAGTGGGCGGAGGTGGTGGCCGTAGGCGCCATGGCCTTTCCTCCCGGTCATTCCGTTCCCGCAACCCTGTGCCGCCTTGCTGAGGAGCCGGCGCTCCGCGTTCCCTGGGACTCTCCGGAAGAAGTCCGGGCCAAGGAGGAACTGCTCCGCCGTGTGCCGGATGTCGCCGATCGCCGGCGCCAGGTGCCATGGGGATTTTGCGGCCCCACCGGGATGACGCGCGCGTTGCGCCACTACGGCCTGTTTGACCGGGCCGCTCCGTCTTCCCACATGTATCCGGTCCCCTGGACGAGATGGCGCGACTGCTACAACGGCAACATACGCCTTGCCGGGCCGGAATTGTCCAATGCCTGGTGCGTCCACCTCTGGGGAGAGATGGCCAGGCGGGAGCCGGACGCCTGGGAAAATATGAGCCGCAGCAGCATGGCAGGCGAGCTGCTGGACAGGCATCTGCCGGGCCACGCCTGGAAGCCTGCCCCCGGGCCGCGTAAAAAAGTGAATATCCTGGTGGGCATCTGCAGCTGCACAGGCGCGGCGAACCGCCGCAAGGCGTGCCGGGAGACCTGGCTTTCCCATCCTCAGGAGGGTGTGGAATGCAGATTTTTCCTGGGGCGGCGCACTCCTTTGCCCAATGAGCCCGATGTAGTGGCCCTTTGGGTGGAGGACGATTACAGGCACCTGCCCGCCAAGGGGCTCGCCTTTTATCAATATGCCCTGGAACATTATGACTTTGACTGGCTTTTCAAGTGCGACGACGATACCTGGCTGGCGCTTGACCGCCTGGAAAGCCTCTGCGACGGCCGCTATGACCTTGTGGGCGACATGTCCCTGGCGGACAGGGGGTTCCCCAGCGGCGGAGCGGGCTACCTGATGAGCCGGGCGCTTGTGGAGGGCATTGTGGCGCACGGCGGCCGGGTTCCCGCCGTCGGGGCGGAGGATGTCATCTTCGGCCGGCTGGCGCGGGAACTGGGCGCGCGCGTCCATGCCACGCCGCGCCTCTTCCTCAGCCATGCTCCGGCGCCCCACCGCCTGAATGACCAGGTGAGCGCCCATTGGTGCTCTCCGGGCAGGATGCACGGCATTGAGGCCCTTTTCCATGATGAGCCGGTGGCCGTTTATGACGCCGTGCATCCCCATTGGAGGGACGAACTCCTGTTTTTTGCCGGGGGCCGTTTCATGCGCGGCGCCGGCGGCTGCGCCGGGCGCTACGTCCTGCAGGACGGGCTTCTCACGCTGTTCTGGGATGACTGGGCGCCGGAAGCTCTGGAAAAAAACGGCAGCGGATTTTCCCGCGGTCCGTTCTCCCTGACCCCTGCCGCCGGCAGCCGGCAGCTTCCTTTTCCGGAGTCCGTGTCCTGACGGGCATGGCCTCCATTCCCTGTTCTTCCCATCCGTCCGCCGTGGTGCGGCACGGGGAAGGAAGATGAACCAATCCAATCGGCGCCTTTCGCGCCGCAATAAAACAACAATCATCACACCATGTATACCAACGAACAACCAAACGACGACCCCTCGTTGAACAGGGGTTCCGCCAACAAGATGAACACCAACCCCGCCGCCGGACCTCCCGGGGCGGCCAGCCAGCCTGGAGAGCCGGGCGCCGCAGCGCCCCTCCATGCCATGTCCACCCCCATCCAGCCCTACGGCGCGGATACCGTTATCTATGAAAAATCCGACAACTTCGTTCAGACGTCAGCCGGAGCCGATGTCTTCATGCCCCCCGTCAACGACACCTTCAGCGTCCCGGAAGGAGGGGCCACGGCCGTGGCCAGCCTGACGGTGGACGACTGGGGCAAGCTGACCATCTCCGGCCCGGGCGGCACGTTTGAGCTGGACCTGACCTCCGCCGTCGATGAACCCGGAAAACTGGGAGGCCACCAGGAATGGACCAAATCAGGCTCCTTTGAACTATCCGAAGGCACGTACACCCTCTCCGTCACGCACCAGAACATCGACATGCCGCACAACGAATACAACCAGTCCGTGTGCAGATACTCCGTGACGGTGACCGCGCATGGGGACTCCAGCAGCAGTTCAAGCAGTTCGGACACCCCTCCTTCCTCCCTCTCGAGCAGCTCCTCTTCGGACGTGCCGCCGGAGGAAAAGGAAATCTGCTGCCGTTGCGGTACGTGC
>NZ_LBCB01000039.1:0-112260 GCF_000980515.1 Akkermansia sp. UNK.MGS-1
ATCGGCAACCGCAAGACGGCGCAGGAACCGGCCCAAGAACTCGCCTACGCGGCCAACGAACTCAACCAGTATACCCGCATTGAAGAAAACGCGGAGGCGCCTTTTGCGCCTCAATACGACGCCTCGGGCAACCAGACGCTCATCAGGACGTCAACGGGCATCTGGACAGTGGCGTACAACGCGGCCAACCGCGCGGTGAGCTTCACCAGCCGGGACGGCGCGACAGTCGTGGAATGCGGCTACGATTACCAGGGACGGCGCTACATGAAGAAAGTAACCCAAAACGGCACGGTCACCAGCCATGAACGCTGCCTGTACCGCGGCTACCTGCAACTAGCGGCGTTGGACATGCTGGACAACCGGAACGTGCTTCGGACACTGTTGTGGGATCCTCTGGAACCGGTGGCCACGCGTCCCCTGGCCCTGGTGCAGGCCGCCTCTCTTTACTGCTATGGATGGGACTTCAACAAAAACGTGACGGAGGTCTTCGACGCACGGGGAACGATCGCGGCAACTTACGACTATTCGCCCTATGGGACAGTTGGCAGCACAGGCAACCTCGTCCAGCCCGTCCAATGGTCCGGCGAGATGAACGACGAAGAACTCGCCCTGGTCTATTACAACTATCGTTATTACAATCCCGCTGACGGCAGGTGGATCAACCGCGACCCCATTGCTGAAGAAGGAGGATGGAATCTTTATGCGTTCCTCGGGAACAGCACTCAAGATAAGGTTGATGCTTTGGGGTTGGTTTTTGTTATGCCTATACATACGGCAACAGGTGTGCCTGGGTATGATCGTCCCTCGAATATTCCTGGATGGGGTACAGCTTTAGTAAACTTCCTTCGTTGGTTAATTGGTACTGTTCCACCTTATTCTATTTATCCAGAGGGATCTGAAGAATCGGAAGCTATTAAAAATTCTCCCATTGGAAGAGATATCATGATTTTTTTCAAAAGAAAAAATAAAGGAGCACGGTTTTGTGATGAATGGGAAAATGCAACTAATATATCTATTTCGTATCCGGGATTTAAATCTGTTATGTCGTTTACAAAATTTAAACGAGATTTTGAAAGATTTTTCTCAAGTTTACCTAATGGAATACCAACTTTTGTTGGAAGTTGTCGTGGCGATGTTTCTATTGAAATTATTAATAATAGAAATGAATTTTATATAAATACTATATATAAAGTAACTAATACAACATCTGCTACTTCATTTTTTTATCACTTAATGCCTAGTTGGTCTTCTGGCTATCCAATGGGAAATTGGACACAAGTATACATTTGGAAAGAAAAAATAAAATGTTGCAAAAAATAAATAAAAATTTATTTCAATCATGCCTATAATATTTTTTTTCTTGTTAATTTATTTATTATCTCTCTTTATGTCCACATATATAAAAGATTCAGATATATCTTTTATTTTTAATATTATATCTATCATTATAGGTTGCATTCCTATTGTTTTGATTACATTCATAATTTGTTTTGATTACGGAATAATTTCAGGCATTTTTATAGGACTACTACTACTGTTGCTATTATTATTGACAAACAAAATAATTAAATTTATTTTTAAAAAGTTTAAAACAAAAATACAATAAAGTACTTATTATTAACTATAGTTTATTTTAAATATCCATTACCTGAATACAGAGATTCCGATAAATAGATACTTCGTTTTTCATAGTAACACGATGGAAGAAAGTCGCTAAGCCTACATAGAACAAAGGTATAGCAAGTATCCGCTGTAGACCTGCTCAACAACCGTAACGTGCTTCGCACGCTGTTGTGGGACCCTCTGGAACCGGTGGCCACCCGCCCCCTGGCTTTGGTGCAGGGCAATGCCCTTTACTGCTATGGAACAGACTTCAACAAAAACGTGACGGAAATCTTCGACGAATAGGGAACGATCGCGGCGGCTTACGACTACTCCCCCTATGGAACAGCCACCCGCACCGGAAGACTCGTCCAGCCCGTCCAGTGGTCCGGCGAGATGCACGACGAAGAACCCGCCCTGGCCTATTACAATTACCGCTTTTACAACCCCAAAGACGGCAGATGGATCAACCGCGACCCCATCGCTGAACAGGGAGGATGGAATCTTTATGCGTTCCTCGGGAACAGCCTTCAAGATAAGTTTGATGCTTTAGGGTTAGAAGATAAGAAAAAAGATAAAGAATTTCTTGGATATGTTTATGATCAAATTTTAGAAGGAACAGACATATACATTTGTGAAACAACAGGATTGAAAATAAATGACAAAATTTTAAATAATACAGTTTCAGAATCCATGAACGCTTTTAAGGAAGCTAATAGTGCTAATCAAGCGGCAAGCAATATTAGATATGCAAAAGATTTTAGTAAAAAAGTGTCTAAACTTTATAAAGTAACTCCTGGAACAAAAATTCCCGGAGTAAAAATTTCTTCAATTAAAGATATAATTGATTTTGTTTATATCAAAAGAGATGAAAAAGTTGCATATCAACAATTTTATAAAGCTGCTACACGATATCAAACGCTAAAGAAAAAGACATTCTCAAGTTGTTTTGAATTATGCGTAGCCATGGGAGAGTATGCAAAAGTATTTTTAAAAAATGATTTAGGAAAAGGAATAGTTAAATTTTCTACTGTCTATTGTATTTCTAAATGTAATAAAAGGCATAAAACATTAGATTAACAAAACATGAAAAATATCTTCAACATATTAATATTCAGCGCCATAATAAATATAACCCAAGCACAAGGCAATATAGAAATTTTGAAACAGATCGTTCAATCCGCAGATTTATTTCAAGATTTTCCTATAATAAAGTTCATAGATACTAATAAAAATTTAAATGATACCACAAGATACACACAGATATCATATTATCGGGATAGGTTTGAAGCTTGGAAAAATATTCAAACAGTGACATCTGGAGTTATCAAATTCAAAAAAGACAATGTAGTAGGTAGATCATATGATGTTATTCAAATAGATCAGAAAACTGGAAAGCCTGTTCCAAGTTTTTGTATGTTTGGTGGTCGAGATGCAGCAATTTATACATATCAAGTTTTGAAAATTGGACAAACCATGTATTTGTGCCACCAATGGTACAATGAATTATGGAAACCTGTTCATAATGAATGGGGAATATCTAGTGTAATAATCAAACACGATTCTTTCCAAGACAGAGCTATTATGTTCTTTTTGGATAAGGAAAAAAAATCATATGTCTTACCATGCGGAGTTGCCTCAGCCTTGTATGAGAAAAAAAATCAAAAGATTGTATTAACATTTTTTGATCGTAAAAATCAGCTTACCGAGCTGAATAATGAAGAATACCGTATTTCCAAAATAGAAGCTTCATGTGATAATGACAATATAACATGTTATCTGAATGATAAAAAAATTGATATGCAATGGTCCAAAATAGGAAATTGGAGAGAAATGATGATTTATAATTTATGGACTTATGGCAACGGAATTGATTGGAAGAATTGACACTCCTGTATCAGAGCTATAATGCCCCCTTAGAATGCCCGGTCACCCGCACGCAGCAGCGGGGAACGGAACCCGCCCGCAGCGACAGCTTCAGCTACAACGGCAGAAACGAACTCACCGCCGCCACCCTGGGCGCCGCCCCCTACGGCTACAGCTACGACAACATCGGCAACCGCAAGACGGCACGGGAACCGGCCGAGGAACTCGCCTACGCGGCCAACGGGCTCAACCAGTACACCGACATTGAAGAAAGCGGGGAAGCGCCTTTTGTGCCGACGTACGACGCCTCGGGCAACCAGACCCTCATCAAGACGTCAACGGGCATCTGGACGGCCGTGTACAACGCGGCCAACCGCGCGGTGAGCTTCACCAGCCGGAATGGAAACACGATTATTGAGTGCGGCTACGATTACCAGGGACGCCGCTACATGAAGAAAGTCACCCAAAACGGCACGGTCGCCAGCCACGAACGGTACCTGTACCGAGGCTATTTGCAGATAGCCGCCCAGGACATGCTGGACAACCGGAACGTGCTCCGCACGCTGTTGTGGGATCCTCTGGAACCGGTGGTCACCCGCCCCCTGGCCCTCGTGCAGGGCGCTTCCCTGTACTGCTACGGCGTGGACTTCAACAAGAATGTGTCGGAGGTCTTCGACGCACAGGGAACGATCGCGGCGGCTTACGATTACTCCCCCTATGGGGCCGTGACCGGTACGGGCAGCCTCGGCCAGCCCGTCCAGTGGTCCGGCGAGATGCACGACGAAGAACTCGCCCTGGTCTATTACAACTACCGCTATTACAACCCCAAAGACGGCAGGTGGATCAACCGCGACCCCATTGCTGAACAGGGCGGGTGGAATTTGTACGGGTTTGTTGATAATGGAGTGGTATTTTCTATTGATTATCTCGGAAAAGAAACTAACGAATTTGGCTACACAATGACTATTCCTGCGGGTTACATACCCATTCTTCTTATTATTGAGGGAAGTATATCAATAGAAAAAAAAGAAAAATTGTGTATGCATTGAAGCAAAATTACGAACAGATGTTGGTATAGGTGTAGGTATAGGGCTTAAAATTAAACAAAAATGGTGGCCTATTCTTCCTGATATTGAATATTCTTTAAAAACTATGATTTCTGGATTAAGTAATGAAAAAAATACTTAAAATTGACAATTGTAATGGCAAAACTTTAACATCCTATCGGGAAGAATTATTAGGATTTTCTCACAGAATGGATGCAGGTATTACACTATCATCTTATATACAAGCATCTTATTCTATCGATTTTAAGATAAGTTCTGGATTAACTTTGAACGCAAAACCAATATATTTAACTTTAGATGCAACGGGATATATTAAGATTAACGCTACTTTAAAAATCCCATTTATCATAGATCAAAACGAAGAACTTGTTAACAAATCTTTTAATGAAAATATAAAAATATGGTCTAAATAATGAACGAAATATAATTAGTTGCCTGTATTATGATTTACCCTGAGTCTCCTTTAACTGTATATGAATATTTTGAATTAGTTTATGGATGTGTTTTTGTAATCCTATTTTTAAGAATTCTTGTTTGGTTAAAAAAATACTCTTAATTTTTCATTTAATAACTTCCCTTTTCCAATTATCAAACTCACAATTTATTTATTTCTGATCTCTGGAATAATTGGAATTTTGTCAACAATGTATCATGGTATAAATCTATTATGGGAAAACTTTTCGAATGAACTTTTAATATCATATACAGTATTAATTCTTGGTTATCTCATTATAGTCATTGAATGTTTCAGAATAACATATGTCTTGAAGAAAATAAAAAATAAATCTGATTCTAATTGAAATAATCATGAAAAAAAATCTTTTCAGACTTGTTTTATAAGAAGCTAGTGTATTATAAAGAATACAGGAAGAGAATTGAATCGGAAGATTTTCCAATGATATAATAGTATCAGAACAATTGTATCAAAGATGACAAAAAATCATAAAAAATGTGAATTCCCTAAAAATCCTTAAATAGAATGACCGTAGCTACTTGTAACTAGCGTCGCAGGATATGATCAACAACCGTAACGTGCTTGGCACCCTGCTGTGGGATTCTCTGGAAGAGATGGCCACGCGCCCCCTGGCCCTCGTGCAGGGCGCTTCCCTGTACTGCTACGGCGTGGACTTCAACAAGAATGTCACAGAGGTCTTCGACGCACAGGGAACGATCGCGGCGGCTTACGATTACTCCCCCTATGGACAGGCGGCTGCTACGGAAAATTTCGTCCAGCCAGTAGAACTCCGGCCTTAGCTATTTCAGGGCCAAGTTCGGATCTGTGCAGACGTAATATTCCTTCTTTCTCAAGGACAGATTTTCAGGAGGAGCAACAGATCTATCGGCAATATTTTTCTATGTTTATATGGAGATAGAGAGAAAGCAGGAAACCGGGGCAAAGTTAAATATATAAGATCCTTTCTCTCATTCTCTTTTCCTGGAATCCATGAAAATAGTCACCGGGCCGTCGTTAATCAGGGAAACCTGCATATCCGCGCCGAATTCGCCGCTTTCCACCCTTCCTTCCAGCAAAGACGCCAGTTCCTTCTTAAACAGCTCATACAGGGGAATGGCCCGCTCAGGCCTCGCGGCGCGGATGAAAGAGGGCCTGTTCCCTTTCCGGGTGGAGGCATGCAGCGTAAACTGGCTCACCACCAACACGCTTCCACTCACTTCCCTTACGGAAAGATTCATCTTTCCGTCCGCGTCGGAAAAAATGCGCATGGCCGCCGCCTTGTTGGCGAGCCAGCGCACATCTTCCTCCGTATCCGCCTCTTCAATGCCCGCCAGAATCAGCAGACCGGGCCCCACGGCCCCCGCACAAACACCGCCGATATGAACGGCGGCCTTACTGACACGCTGAATAACCAGCCTCACGGTTCCTCTCCTTTCCCCCTCAGGATAGTCACCTTCGTTCCCGGCCTGGTCAGCATGGCCAGTTCATTGCAGTCCTGCCGGCTCAGATAAAACCCAGGCGAGCGGGGCGTACCGCGAGCAGCGTCAATGACATAGCCTCCCGCCGCCAGCACCAGCGTCTTATCCGCAGAAGGAAACTGCCTGCTGTAGATGGACACGGGGGCCTGCTCATCCTTTACGGTCGTTTCCACATTCTTTTTCCCCCCGTCCTTCATGGAGAGGATGGGGTATCCCTTGACAAAATCCGTCCCGTCGTAAAGGCAGATTTCCTTTTCCGGCACGTTCACCACCACATGGAAATCCAGAGGCCGATACTTGAATACATCTCCCGCACGAAGAGCGGGAATATCCATCAAACCGTTCAGGTGAACCACCATGGCCTGAGAGCAACCCAGTTTTCTGACCATGCGTATCCAGGAATCTCCCTTCCGTACGGTATATTTTTTCACGTCCGGTCCGTTGGGATCCAGCAACTGGCGGATGCGCAGCCTTCCGATGAGTTCCTTCGCCTCTTTCCCCACCACGCCTCCCTGTTCCGCCAGAGGCTGCAGCAGTTCCAGAGCTTTTGGCAGACTGCCGCGGTCCATCAGGCGGCGGGCTTCAGCAAGGGCCTCCGGACGGCGCGGCCAGAGGGAATAATTTTCTCCGTCCGCCAAAACTCCCTGGGCACAGAAAGCCGCCGCCAAAAGGCTAAAGAAGACCTTTGCGCTTGAAGTCAAAGATATTGATTTCATGGGATTTTTGTATCATTTCCACCATGAATTTCAAGAGGGAGACCTCCCATGCGTCATCCACTCCCTCAATGAGAGACATGAATGTATCTTCTCCATTGCGCACCTGGTCCAGCAGCCGACCGCGCACGGAATCAAGCGGTTCATGCAGAATTTCCTCGCTCACCTCCGACCGTTTAAACCTGAACCCGTATTCCAGCAGCGTCAGAAAGCCCGGGCCGTTTTTGGAGAGCCAGTCAAAAAAGCGCTTGGCTTCTCCGGAAAATCCCTCCGTACTGATTTCATTGTAAATGGAAGGCCGTATGATTTTCGGTTTCTCCGCTTCCACCCAGCCGCTGCGCACGCGCACCACGTTCACCTCATCCATCAGTTCACTGAGGAGAAGAAAATTAAACCTGGTATCGCCAAAAGTATCAATGCGGCGGTCCGGTTCATACACCACCCGCGTCATCTCCGCCGCATAGCGGATATCGTCACGGGAAAAGGAAGGCAGGTCGCTCATGGAAGAAAAGGCAGAGGGGCTTTCCATGAAAAAGCGGCTTCCTTGCCTTGGACAGGGAAGCCGCTTTTGTAATAAAGGATTTTTAGCAGTTTAACTTAACCCTGAACCTTTTCGATGTAAGCAACGACGTCGGCCACAGACTGAAGCTTTTCAGCTTCTTCATCGGGCACTTCAATGTCAAAGTTTTCTTCGAAAGCCATCACGAGTTCAACGGTATCCAGCGAATCAGCACCGAGATCCTCGATGAATTTCGCATCAGCAGTCACTTTATCGGATTCAACGCCAAGTTGGTCGACGATGATACTTCTTACTTTTTCTTCGATGCTGTTGTCAGACATGATATTTATTGTTAAGGTTCATTGATATTACATGGGGTATGCGCCATTTGCAACACCTATTTATGAGTTTTTACGCGTCATCCGGCCACGGCGCCGGAAGCAGCAGGTTTCCAGCCGATTTTGGCCGTTCTTTAAAGATTCAGCCCGGCGGCTATGCGCAAGCCGTTCAACGTAATGTCAGGGTCCACATGGTCAATGCGCTCCACGCCCCTGGCGATCAGCGCTGCATCCCCTCCCGTAGCAACCACGGCCGGACGCACGCCCAGCTCACCTTCCAGCCGGGCCAGAATTTCCTTCACCAGCCCCCGGTAACCGTACACGGCGCCGGATTGCATGGCCTCTACTGTGCTGGTTCCAATGACGCGGGACGGCTCCTGGGGGTCAATGGCGGGAAGAAGCGCCGTATTGCGCTCCAGGTAATCCCCCATGCTGGCAAGCCCCGGGGCAATGACGCCGCCCACATAGGTGCATTGGGGACCGATCACGTCAAAAGTCACGGCGGTGCCGAAGTCCACCACAACGCACGGATACCCGTAATAAGCCGCGGCGCCTACGGCGTTCGCCAGCCTGTCGGCCCCTATCTGGCGCGGGTGGGGATAGTCGATGCCCACGCCCAGCCGGGAATCGCAGGAAAGGAAATGGCACGGTTTGACGATCCAGTTTTTCAGCTCTTCCGCCACGCGCGGCACAACGGAACACACCACGGCGGCATCATAACGGACGCCGGCCAGCACCTCGTCCAGCCGCTCCCCGCTCACCTCCCGGGTGGGAATCATATACCGCTCCGGCAACAGGGCTTCCGGCGAAGAAAGCACGAACTTGGTGCGCGTGTTGGAATTGTCAATCAGAAGATAGGTCACGGGAATCAGTTAGTATGTTCCTCCGCCAGTTTCAAGGCCAAATCCGCTATTCTGCCGCTTCCTCCGGTCATCCCCGCCCGCAGCAGGTTTTCATGCATGCGCCTCCACTGCGCGCCGCCGTCCGCCATCATTTCCTGAAGAGCGGAAGCCAGGGCGCGGACATCCGGCACATGGCCGCCGCCGCCCAGTTTTTCCAGAAGGCGGGTATTGCCCTCCTCCTGGCCCGGAAGAAGAAAGTTCACCAGCATGGGCCGTGCGGCCGCAAGCACTTCGTGCACGGTGGCGCCTCCCGCTTTCCCGACCACTACATGGCTGGCGGCAAGATAGGAAGGCACGCGGCGCGTCCAGCCGCGCACCGTCAGCCTGCGTCCGTATCTGGCTCGCAAATCCCGGATGCGGGGATAAATGCGCCGGAACCGGCGCCCCAGAATACAGGTTACATGCAGGGCGGGATTCGCATCCAGCATACCCGCCAGCTCCGCCCGCGCATGCCGTGCGGAACGCTGGGCAAAGTAAAGCACCCGGAACGGCTCCCCTTCCTTCCAGGAAAGAGGATGCTCCTTCGCCAACGCCCCCAGCACGGGATTGACGGGAAATCCCGTAACGCGCAGCCTGTCCTGCGGCAGCCCCTTTTCCTCCATGATGGCCCTCGTCCAGGGATCCGTTACGGCCCAGAGAGGGGACTTGGAACACAGCCATGATTTATTGATGACGAAGGAATCCGTCACGACGGTCAGGTAGGGAACCGCCCTGCCCGTGCAGGAGGCCAGGGAATCCAGCATGTAGGGATATACCATGTAGGTGCAGACCACGGCATCCGGCTTCCATTCCCGCAGCAAACGTTCCAGCAGGCGCTCCACGGGGGCGATTCCCCTGACGGGCTTTTCCGCCATATTGCGCCTGTCGCTCACCTCATACATCAGTTTCCAGAGGCGGGGCATGCGGGAAATCATCCACAGGTAGGCGGCGCGCGTCAGGCCAAACATCCGGGGCATCGCCTCCGCGCACAGGTCCGTAACGAGGACTTCCGCGCGCCCTGCGAGAGCATCCCTCACGCCCCTGGCGGCGGAATTGTGCCCTTCCCCGTATCCTGCGGTCACAATCAGAATGCGCGGCAGCCGTCCTTTCTGCATAGAACAGGGTATACCAATATTCCGCTCCATCGAAAAGAACTTCTTGCAGGAGGGCAGACATGAGGGGAAGCGGCCGGAAAAACATTATCCTCCGGTATTCCCTCCGGACGGAAAGGAACGGGAAAAAACGGCCTTTCTTCCCTATGATTCCCTTCTCAAAACCGGATTTAACATTGACCTGCGCAGGCCGTCAGGGCAAGCTTCCAGCCATGCGCATCGTCTTCATGGGCACAGGCGACATTGCCATTCCCGCCTTCCGCAGCCTGATCCGTCATTCGGATCTGGCAGGCCTGGTCACGCAACCCGACCGCCCTGTCGGCAGGCACCAGGTGCTTACAGCCCCGGCCATCAAAAATATTGCCAGGGAAGCGGGCATTCCCGTGCTCCAGCCGCATTCCCTGCGCAGCCCGGATGCGCTGAGCAACCTCAGGAGACTGAATCCGGATCTAATCGTCGTCATGGCGTACGGGCAGATTCTGAGCCAGGAAGTGATTGATATGGCCCCCATGGGCTGCATCAACGCCCATGCCTCCCTCCTGCCGCGCCATCGCGGAGCGGCCTGCATCCAGTCCGCCATCAAATCCGGCGATGCAGAAACGGGCATCACCATCATGCACATTGTCAGGAAGCTGGATGCCGGAGACATCATCGCCCAGATCAGCACCCCCCTGGAAGGCACGGAAACCGGAGGTTCCCTGCATGACAAGCTGGCCAGGATGACGCCGGATGTGCTGCTGCCCGTCATCCATTCCATTGAAAAAGGAACGGCTACACGCATCCGCCAGCAGGAAATCCTGGCAACATACGCCCCCAAGCTCCTGCGGGCGGACGGAAAAATCGACTGGACGCGCCCCGCAGAAGAAATCGGCCGCATGATCCGGGCGTACGACCCGTGGCCCGGGACCTTCACCAACTACTGGAACCGCAAGAAACGCATCCGCAACATGAAAATTTTCCCCGGCTTTTCCATCCTCCCGGAAGCGGAGGGAAAACCGGGCCAGGTGCTCTCCGCCGGAGAACAGGGGCTTTTGATCGCCTGCGGAAGCGGAGGATTGCTGGTGACAGACGTCCAGCTTGAAGGCAGCACGCGCATGAATATCTCCCAGCTCATTGCCGGCCACCCGAATTTGAAAGATATCCATTTTGACGTATAAATGGCCAAGTCCTTTTCCATGGAGAGCCTGAACGCGGCCCAGAGGAAGGCCGTGCAGACCCTGCAGGGGCCCGTGCTGATCCTGGCCGGGGCCGGAACGGGTAAAACGCGCACCGTCACCTGCCGCATCGCCCATATGGTGGACCGGGGTATCAGCCCCAAAAGCATCCTGGCCGTGACGTTCACAAACAAGGCCGCTCTGGAAATGCGGGAACGCGTAGGCCAGATGGTGGAACGCAAGGCGGCGCGCCAAATAATGGTGAGCACTTTCCATTCCCTCTGCGTGCGCATCCTGAGAGAGGATATAGGGCGCCTGGGGTACAAGACCAATTTCACCATTTACAGCGGTTCCGAACAAAGCGGCCTGATCCGGCGACTGATTGTGCGCCACGGCGGCATTACGGAGAAAATCACGCCCAAGGATGTGCTTTCCTCCATGAGCCGGATGAAAAACAGCGGTCTGGGACTTGACTCCATTGAAGACAACCTGACGGCCAACATCGCCGCCTCCTACCAGCGGGAACTTCAGGCGCAGAATTCCGTGGATTTTGACGACCTGCTGATTCTGGCGGACAAATTGCTGAAGGAGCACCGGGACGTCAGGGAGGCGTGGCAACAGCGCTTCCGCTATATCACAGTGGATGAATTCCAGGATACCAACAGCCTCCAAATGAGCCTGCTGGGCCATCTGGTGGGGCCGGAACACAATGTCTGCGTAGTGGGGGACGACGACCAGTCCATCTACGGCTGGCGCGGGGCCCAGATCAGCAATATCCTGGAATTCGAACGTTTTTTTCCAAATCCCTCCATCATCAAACTGGAAGAAAATTACCGCTGCACCGCCCCCATCCTGGACACGGCCAATGCCCTGATCCGCCATAACCTGGGCCGGAGGGACAAGACGCTGCGCGCCCATAAAGGCGGAGGAGAAGCCGTCCGGCTCATTTCCATGCCCGGAGACGCGGAAGAAGCGGAATTCATCATCACGGACATTGAAAACGTCCGCAGGCAGGAAGGCCGGCCCTGGGAGGATTTCGCCATTCTGTTCCGGGCCAATACCCAGAGCCGCATCATTGAACAAACGCTCCGGGAACATAAAATTCCCTACCGCATGGTGGGCGCGCAAAGTTTTTTCGACCGCAAGGAGGTAAAGGACCTCATTTCCTATCTGGCGACTATCGAAAACCCGCAGGCTGACGAATATCTGCTGCGCATCCTCAACACGCCGCCGCGCGGCATCAGCGAGCTGACCAGCCATCTGGCCATCGACTGGAGCCGGGAGCACGGCAACAGCGTCTGGGCAGCCCTCCAGGACGAAGAATTCCTGGCGGCCCTTTCCACCCGCGCCCGCAACAGCGTGCAGGCATTCAATGAACTGATTGCAAAATACATCGACCTTTTCCAGGATAAGGAAACCGACTTCGGAGACATCCTGGAGCAGCTTATTGAGGAAACCGGATTCAGCGAATACGTCACGCGCCTGTGCAAAACGGAAGCTGAAATCCAGAAACGGCTGGTGTCCATCGGGGACGTGAAAGCCTCCCTCCGCAACTTCTGGCAACCCGGAAAAACTCTCCGGGACTACCTGGCCCAGGTCACCCTGGACAAGGAAGATAACGATGACGACGTGGAAAACAAGCCAGGCGTATGCCTGATTACCATGCACGCCGCCAAGGGACTGGAATTTCCGGTAGTGTACCTCGTGGGGCTGGAGGAAGGCATCCTTCCCCACAAGCGTTCCCTGGAAGACGGCAATTGCGATGAAGAACGCCGCCTGCTCTACGTAGGCATCACGCGCGCCCAGGAGAAACTCATGCTTACTTATTGCGCCACGCGCCTGCGTTACGGGGACCGCATGCCTTGCCAGCGCTCCTCCTTCCTCAGTGAAATTCCTCCCCACCTGATGGAATATTCCAAATGGGAGGATCTCATGAACGCGGAAGCGACGGAAGAGGAATCCGGAAACTTTTTCGATTCCCTGCGCAGCATGCTTCTGGAAGAGGAATAAGAGGCGGCATGGCGTTTTGCCAGCCTCTTTTCAACCATGTCTTTTACTTTAACTTTATTCAGAGGACAAGGCGCCGTTGCCGCCCGGAAACGCCAGTCTGCCGACTTTCCGCCTCCAGAATATTCAGCCGCGCCAGCTGCATGGTCTGTTCCGGACGTGAAAAATCCTCCCGGCCTGAACCGGGAGGATTGAAAATACGGGACTGGAGGTCTTCCCTGGATTACCAGAAGATGATGTACAGGGCGACCGTCGCGGCAACCACGAGCCATCCGAAGATTTTAGCCCGAGAAGAGGACTGAAGGGCAACCACGCCCCTGTCGGGCAGCACGATAGGCTGTCCGCCGCGGGCGGCGTTCACCGCCGTGAAGATGAAGCCGATGACCACTACCGTGATGAAACACACGGCCATGCGGTTCAGGAAGGCCATTTCCGGCTGCCACACCTTCAGGATTCCGTACAGGAGGGCATTAATGACGATACCCAGCCAACCGAAGATGCGCGGGCACTTGGGCACAAAGAAGCCGAAGAGGAACACGCACAGGGCGCCCGGGCTCAGGAAGCCCTGGAATTCCTGAATGAAATTGAAGATGCCGCCAAAGGCCGGGCTGTCCAGGAACGGAGCAATGGTCAGGGCGATCACGGCGCACACCAGCAAACCAATCTTGCCGACGGTAACCAGCTCCGTGGGCCCCGCATTTTTGCGCAGCTTGTTGTAAATATCCATCGTAAAGATGGTGGACGCGGAATTCAGCATGGATGCCAGGGAAGACACCACCGCGCCAAAGAGAGCCGCAAGCACAAACCATGTCCATCCCGTGCCGGGAAGCAACTTCCTGATCAGCGTGCCGAAGGCGGAGTCATAGTCAAAGCCTACCAGCGTATCCGTCAGATAGTAGTTGTCCGAGTTGTCCACGGCCGGCTTGATGATTTTATTGTTAAGGGAAGCGATTTTTTCCACGAACGGGGCACGTTCCGCTAACGTGGTCTGGTCGTTGGCGGCATCCGCTTTCAAATCGGCGCAGGCCTGTTTCAAATTGGCCATAACATCTTCGCCCACCTTCATTACTTCCGCGTTATGAATGGCATGGGCACAGCCTTCCTCCACGTTTTCCACCAGGAAGCTGTCCGTAAGCTTGTAGATGACGGGGCGGCCCTTGACTGCGGCGGGATCTTCCGTCTTACGGATTTCCGCCGCATATTTTACTTCCGCCTGTTCCTTCAGGTCATTGCGGTACAGGTTATAGGCCAGGATGCCGGGGACCACCACCACGAATGGGATGATGAGCTTGAGGAACGCGGCGAACACAATGCCCATCTGACCTTCCGCCAGGGATTTGGAAGCCAGCGTACGCTGCATGATGTACTGGTTGAGGCCCCAGTAAAAGAAGTTGGGAATCCACAGGCCCAGGCAAAGAGCCGTCCACGGGATTTCCGCATCATCCGCAGGACGGATCATGTGCAGCTTGCCGCCCACGGTATTTACACCGCTGGCCGCGTCACCGGAGTTCAGCTCAAAAAAGCGCGTCACCCCATGCCAGAGGCTGTCCGAAGGATTCCCCAGGGAGGCAACCGTCGCGCCGGAATTGGCGGCGGCGGATTGAATCAAATGGTTCGGGTCTGCGCCGCTGAGCTCCGTCAGGGCAAAATAGGCTACCACGCCGCCGCCCACAATCAGGGCGGCGCCCCAGAACAGGTCCGTCCAGGCGCAGGCTTTCAACCCGCCCACGAACACGTATACCGTGGCGCAGAAGGCAATGATAACGCAGCCGACGGTGATGTTGCCGAAGTCAATGCCCATGGCAGAGTATCCCGTGAAGAACACGGAGATCACCTTGGCGCCGGCGTAAATCACGCCCGCAGTCGGCACGCCTACCAGAATCAGCAGCGTGGCAATGGCCATCAGGGAACGGGCCAGCGTGTTATACCGGTATTCCAGGAATTCGGGAATCGTATATACGCCGCCTTTCAGCAGCTTGGGAAGGAAACAGAAGGCTACAACCACCAGCGTGATTGCGGCCAGCCATTCATACCCGGCGATGGCCATGCCCACCCAGTTGGCCGATTTGCCGGACATCCCCACAAACTGTTCCGTGGAAATGTTGGCGGCAATCAGGGAAAAACCCACCAGCCACCAGGTCAGACCGCGGCCGGCCAAGAAATAGTCTGAAGCGCCCTTGGCCTTCTTTTCCTCTTCCGTTTCTTCGGGGTCACGGCTTTTCCAGATGCCCAGGGCGATTACGCCCACCACGACCACGCAGAAGAGAATGACTTCCACCATGGAAAGAGGGGCCGTTTTAGGCTCCGCAGAGGCGGTCTGTACAGCCTCTGCAGCGGGAGCCGCCGGCTGAATTTCCGCTGCCGGCTGGACTTCAACAGCGGGAGTCGCGGCCGGAGCGGCCAGGGCGGGCTGCGCATCAGCTGCCGTTGCAGGCACGGGCCCCTCCTGGGCGGATGCGCCCCACGTCATCAGGGCGAGCGCCCCGAATATAGTTGCTAGTGTTTTCATCATCAGTATGGATTAAGCTTGGTACAGAATACGGGCGCCTTCTCCGGCACGGGTTACAAGATACGTAGTTTCAATGCCCGTTTCCTGGCAGTAGCTGTCCAGAAGCTCCTGGGCCACCTTTTCCACGTCCTCCGTCTTCACCAGGGCCACAATGCATCCGCCAAACCCGCCGCCCGTCATGCGCGCGCCGTAAATGGAGGATGCGGAGGGAATGCGGTCACAAAGGGAAACAAGGGTATCCACCTCAGCACAGGAAACTTCATAGTCGTCACGCAGGGAAGCATGGCTGCCGCGCATGGCTACACCGGCCTCATCCCAATCGCCGCGGGCAAGGGCATTCGCAAAAGCGTTCACGCGCGCATTTTCTCCAATGACGTGGCGGGCGCGGCGATAGCGCACATCGCCAAGCTGTTCCCTGAAGGATTCCAACAGCTCCAGCGTAGCTTCCCGCAGGGAGGGCACGCCCATGATGGAAGAAGCTTCCTCACACTGCTTGCGGCGCTGTCCATAAGCTCCGTCCGCCAGGGAATGCTTCACAGCGCTGTCCAGAACCAGCACGGAGACGGACTCATTGTTCATCGGAACCAGCTCATATTCCAGCGTGGCGCAATCCAGCTTGAGAGCCATGCCCTTCTTGCCGTTGGCAGAAATAAACTGGTCCATGATGCCGCAGGGAACGTTCACGAATTCATGTTCCACGGCCTGCCCGATCAGGGCTACTTCCTTGGGATCTATTTCAACGCCGGCAAAAGCGGCGAGCGCCGTACAGACGGCAACTTCAAGAGCGGCACTGGAGGAGAGGCCGCCGCCGCGGGGCACATTGCTGTCAATCAGCATATCCACAGGCCCGATTTCTATGCCGCGCCTGTGCAGGTTGGCCAAAACGCCGCGGACATAATTGGACCAGAACGGTTCGCCGGGAACCAAGGCATCTTCCACCGCAATTTCATGGATCTGGTCACCCAGGGAACCGCAAAAGCGGTGTTTGCCCACGGGGGAGGGAGCCACAGCCACAACACAATGGTTATCAAGCGCCATAGGCATCACAAAACCGTTATTATAATCCGTGTGCTCACCAATAAGGTTCACACGTCCCGGTGCCGCTGCCACATGAGTAGGCGCCTGACCGAAATACTCGATGAAATACGGAGTCACCGTTTCTTTAGAGATTTCTCGCTGAACTAAATCCATAATAGATTGATTCTGCCCCATCCCTTTCCGCACCTCAAGATTAAAGTCTCTGCCCGGCAATAATTTTCTTCATTTTCCACAAAATACACCAATTTCATCCCCCTCCCGAATTGCAGTATTCTTAAAACGGGCCTGTTCCACCGGACAGAGAACCCCAGCCAGATTCCAAATTCCCGGCAATAACGGCTGACGGCCTGCAATCCAGGGAGACCTGGAAGCTACTTTGCCCCACGGGCGAAAAGCACTGCCGGGACGGTTTTCAGAAGCAGTTTGATATCCAGCCACAGGGACCAGTTGTCAATATACTTCATATCCAATTCCACCAGCTTTTCAAATTCCCGGATGTTGCTGCGTCCGGCAATCTGCCAGTACCCCGTCACACCGGGCAGCACGCTCAACCTGCGGCGGTGGGCGTCGCTGGTAAAGGCTTCCGTCTCATAAACGGGCAGCGGGCGCGGGCCAACCAGGCTCATTTCCCCCTTCAGCACATTAATGAGCTGGGGAAGCTCGTCGATGCTGAATTTGCGCAGGAAGCGCCCAAAGGAGAAGATGCGAGGGTCGTGCTCCAGCTTAAAGATGGGGCCGTCCATGTCATTGCCGTACTTGGCTTTCACTTCATCCAGCCTCTTATCCGCGTCCCGGTACATGGTGCGGAACTTCCACATGCCAAACTCCCGACCATACAGCCCGGAACGTTTCTGGCGGTAAAAGACCGGGCCACGATCCGACAGCTTGATTCCCACAGCCGCCAGCACCCACAGGGGTGACGTTCCCACCAGAAGCGCCAGCGCTCCCGTCCAGTCCAGCATTTTCTTCAACTGCCAGGAGGTGGTATAGGGAATGGGGGTGGATTTGTACACCAGCATTCTTGTTCCTCCAATCACGCCGAAATAGGTTTTATGCACAGCGGGCATGCTTACCACCATGCTCGCGTAAAAATCGACTCCCATCTTGCCGCACAGTTCCACCAGGCACCGCGCCACGGAAGAATCCACCTCCTCCGGCAGAAACACCACCTTGCTGACGCAATTCTTAATCAACAAATTCCTGACTACCGCACTGTCCACCTCTTCAGGCGCCATGACCAGCAGCCCATTCCTGAAGTCCACATGATTGTTCTCCAGCGTCCTGCGGAATTCTTTCACATGATCCGGAGTTCCCACCACCAGCGTAGGGGCTTCCTCCACCAGCCTTTTTTCCGCCCGGAACCAGCTGATACGCAGCCAGAGGGAACCCAGGAAGGTAAGCAAATACGCCAGGGTCTGGACACCGACATCCGCGGAGAAGGGAACAAAGAACTTCCATATCATCACGCTTAACACCACAAAACAGGCATATGCCACCACAAACCGCCGGATGCTTTCCCAAAGCGTCTGGCAGCGGTAGTAAACGCCGAACTGGTCACAGCACACATACAGCAGCAGAGACATCGTCAGCGGCGTCAGCACCAGCGTCCGCAGACGCCACGGTTCCGGAGCGACCCCATCCCATTGCCAGGACACAAATCCGACAACGAAGAAGACGACGAATGCAAGGACGAAAACAACAATCTTATTAATCCCGTAGGTAGTACGGTCTGCATTTTGAATCAGCATCGAGAGAATATGTAGATTAGCCGGCATTTAAAATGCTCCGTCCTTGTCTTTTTGTCAAATTGTTTGCTCACTCTGAGCCATGCCCGGCACGGAAGCCTGCCTCCCGGACAGCCTTCCCGCCTCCGGGCGAGCAGAAAGCCTAAAATGACGAGATACCGGCTTGCAAGAATCCGGCTCCCTGTGCATTGGTATACGCGTCAATCGACCGGACTGGTCACGCGCCTAGCCTGATCGCCCCCCTATCAGACCATGCATGGACCGTTGATCGGGGCATGGGGCCCCCTTACTCCTGGCTTTTCTCATGGCAGCGGAACGTCCCGGCGATCCTCCGGATGGAATTTACTGCACACAGCGATAAATCCGGCATGACACCAACATAATCACCAACTTAGCATATAAGTATGTCACAACACAACACACAGGGAAGACAGGGCCAGGGAGCTCGCCGCCGCTACAACAAAGGCGGACGCTCCTATGGCAATGACCGCCGCGATTCCAGCGGTTACCGTCCCAAGTACAGAAAAGAAGCGCCCGCCAAACTCTCCTTGTGGCAGCGTTTCCTGGGCCTCTTCGGCATTCGTCCGTCCAAGAATAACAAGTATGCGGCCAGGGATAAAGCCGCCGCCAAAACCAACACCCGCGTAGCCCGCAACAGGCAGGATCGCGTTTCCGCACCCAAACAGCCCGTCTCCAACCGCCGGCTTTATGTGGGCAATCTTTCCTATGAAGCTACGGAAAGCGATCTGGAGGACGTGTTCAAGGGCATCGGGGAAGTCAATTCCGTGGAAATCATTTACAACCCCCGCACCCACAAGTCCAAGGGGTATGCTTTTGTGGAAATGAAGAAGATGGAAGACGCCATCCGTTCCGTGGACATTCTCCACAACCAGCCTTTCATGGGCCGCAATCTGCTGGTCAGCGGAGCCAATGAACGCCAGGAACAACCCCGTCAGCCCCGCGAAGACCGCGCACCCAGGGAAGAACAGGGTTCCATGGCGGAAGTGAAGGAAACCTCCACTCCCCTGCTCCAGCCGGAAGCTCCCGCTCCCCAGTCCCAGGAACAATAACCATTTTACCATGCGGAAGCCGGCCTTTGAAGAAAGGCCGGCTTCCTGCATTTACGGGAAAGGGAACTCCAGGCAGCAACGAACGTGCAGCACGGCACGGGAGCCGCACCATCCACCAGCCCTTCCATCCGTAGTGTTTCAACCACACCCCTGTCCGTCCCGGGGCGGCGGAACAGGCGTGCCTGCAAAGGCGGATTCTGAAAATATCACGGCAGCCCCCAGGCTCTGCGCAGGCGCAAATATTCCCTGGCGGGGAGCAGAATATAAAGGGGATGTCTGGAAGGATCCAGCCATGCAATCATGGCCCTCAAATTTTCCTCGCTCATTGCGGTGCATCCGGCCGTAGGGGCTCCTCCGTCCCGGCGCCAGATATGGAAAAAAATGGAGGAACCCGCACCCGGCACGGGTTTCTGCCGTCCGTCTGCGGCATTATGCCGGATAAACAGTTTCAGACTGTGGGCGTAATCATTCAGCTTCATCTGCTGCTTGAACTCCCAAGGCGTGACGGGATCATGCTTCAGCACAAAGTGCTGGTTATACAGGGGAGAGGCAGGGTCATCCACCCACATGTCCCGCGGCGTGATGCGGCGGTACGGCATGGAACGCTTTTTCTGCGGCGCGGGAACAGTTCCATATACGCCCCCCAGTTCAAAAATTCCTGCGGGAGAACGCAAGTCCCCCTCCTTCTTCACCGGCCCTCCGGCGGGAGGGAAGCTGACGCCCCTGCCCCAGACCAGACCGGATTTTCCCAGACGCGCCGGAAACGGCCCTTTCACCATCACCCAGCCCCGCGGCCCTTTCTCCAAAAGGCTCAACTGCACATGGGAACTATTCCACCCGTCCGCGGAACCTACAATCACCTGGCTGCAATCCGCCGGAAGCGCCGCGGCCGGAAAACAGAACGCCGCCAGCATGCACAAACACAGGTATACTGCCTTCATGAGCCGTAGCATAACGGCACCGTTCCGGAAGAAAAGCAATTACTCCGTCTCCACAGGCACGCCATGCGGCGGAATTTATCCGTCCAGTTCAACGGAAAATTTCATCAAGCAGGGACTCAATTCCCTCCTTGGCAAACCGGGAATACAGATACAGCCTTTTAGCTTCCATGTACTTGCCCAGGGCGGACCCCACTTCTCCCTCATTCCTGCATTTTTCCGCATCATTCAGCAAATTCACCAGCGTGCTTGCCTTTGTCGTCAGGTCCAGATACCGGGCATTCAGCTCCTGGTCATTGATGAACAGCTCCTGGTCTTTGGAACGCAGCTGCTGAAGCTCCTCCCAGGCGCCGTATACGTCCTGCATGGCTTCACGCTGACGCGCCGCGCCCAGGGCACGCTCAATAACGGCCATTTTGCCCAAATCTTCCACAAACTGCTTCTGGAGCTCCGGATCATCCTTCACCAGAACGGCAAATTCATGCTGGTTGTCAAAGATGCGGCGATAATTCTTACTCTTGTGGAAACGTTTGAAATCCTCCAGCGCATGGGATTGCTGACCCGCGGCCATCATGGCGTTCCGCAGCGGAAGAAGGCGGGGGTTTTTCGGCCAGATTTCAATGGCGCTTTTCAGGCATTCCTCCAGTTTGGCGCGGTCACCCCTGGCCAGGGCTTCCTGACCCTGGGAAATATAGGCGTCACTGGCGAATACGGCGGCGCTGATTGCGGATTCCGCACGGCCCGTGCTGAAATCCCTGGAAGTCTTCTTAAGAGCCTCCACCAGGGAAAGGGCTTCTTCATAATCTTTGCCGTTCATCAGCTCGAACAACTTTTCCACGTCCCGCTTGAAGGCATACAGCTTTTGCTTCTTCTCATACGGAAACGTATTTACGGCAGGCATGAATTCCCCGATCAGAAGGGCTTCGTTCAGCCGTTCCAGCGCATCCACATAATGACGGGAATCCACCAGATTGTTCACGGCCTTCATGTGCCGGTCGGAGTCACGGGCCAGCTCCCGGGAAAGATTGTCCAGAATAGCGACGGTGGGCGGAGCGCCCAGCGTGCCGCTGAACATCTTGGCGGCATCGGAATTTTTATCCAGCCGCAGCTTGGTATCCCCGTCATTGAACAGGCGGCTGTAAACGCCGCAGCCTATGGAAACATGGTCAAAACGCCGCTGGGCAAACAATTGAACCAGCGTAGACTGGAAAACAACTTTCGCTTCCGTCACCGTCAGCACCTGTTCACTCTCCAGCTTCAGCTTGCGGGCTTCCATCTCCACCACACGCTTTTCCAGGTATTTGTAACGGGGATTATTTTTCGCCGGATGATTGGAGGGAGTCCCCTTTTTCCCGCCCTTCTGGCCGGAGGGTGCACCGGAAATCGCCGTCACGCCGCTTTCCATCAGGCTCATCTTCTGGGCGTTGCTGCGGATTTCCCTCTCCACCGCCTCAAGCATCTTCCCCTTGTTTTTCCCATTGCTCCTGGCCTGCCACGCGGTGTAAATGGCTTGGCAGAGAGCGTCGGAAACGCCTCCGTCCAGCGGATTGCTGGAAGCGGCGGTCAACAGGTCCACTACCTGCCGCACCACATTATCCGCCGCCAGTTTTTCCTTGCGCATGGAGAGCGTTTCGTGGAGCTTTTCAAAAATTTTCTGATATTCCTTCGCATCTTCCGTGCTCTCCTCCGGCTGGCTCAGGTATTTGTTGAAACGCGCTTCAATCTCCCGGAAACTGCCCATATTCAACGTCGTTCCGTTGATGGTCACCGTGCCGTCCTGAGGGTTCAGGAAAGGCAGCTCATTGCCGTACAGGGACTTGGCATCCCCCTGCCTGGAAGGCTGGTAGGCATTCGGCTGAACGGCGGGAGGGGAGGCAGGAGGCGCGGCAGGCGCACCGCCGGCTGCAGGAGGGTTGTACATCATCTGCCCCAGCGCAGGAACCGCGCAGGCCAGAGTCATCAAAAAACAGCATTTCATAGGACGAGGGAGATTGTTTATTTAGGCTGAATGGATGTAGCTACGCACACGCCGCGCACCTTCGGATTGACGTCTTCCACCCGGAACTCTATCCTGTATTGCTGGTCCCGGTTGATGTTCAGTCCGTTCCTGGCCTCAGCAGAAACACAGACGGGAATGATGCACTCACGCCCGGAGGCGTCTTTGTACAAGAAGGCAATAAGCTCGGACTCGCCGCGCGGAAAACGGTCAATCACCGTTCCGTCCAGTGCATAGTTGTTATTGGAAAGCTGGGAGGCGTTCGCCGCCAGAATATCCAGAGGTATATCCGACCCGGCCTGAGGCTTCTCCCCGGCTCGGAACATGACAATCCCCACAATAACGGCCAGCACAAAAACCGCCGCCCCGACCGTCAAAACCAGTGCGGATGATGAGGAATTTTTCTTTTTTGCTGCACGCCGTCTCGACATAATTTTTGATGGAAGAAGTATATAACGGACTTCCCGCAAATGCACGCATTAAATTAAAGCTCCCAGCGCGAACGGCGGATTCCCGCGTAGGCGGCCGCAATGCCGCACGCAACATGCACGCCCAGAACAATATAACAAACCAGGGAGGGCGTCAGGTCCGTATCCAGCACATTCTTGACGGCGTGATATACGTCGTCCTTCAGGGCGGAGATGCTGCCGGACCACGCCCAATACGCGGAAATGAAGGGCCGTATGAAATCCTCCACATATTCCGGAAGCGCCAGCACCGCTCCGGAGAGAGGAAGCTGGAAACCCACCAGATAAATGCTCAGCAGGGAAGCCTGGTCCGCACTCCGGGCCAGGGCGGAAATGCCCAGGCATACAAAAGTCATGGCGGCGTTCGCCAAAATCAGGAACAGCAGATGCGTCAGGCCGCCGCCACGGTCCCAGAAAAAATCCACAAAGGCAAACATCCAGACGGATTGCACCAGCACCAGGACGCTCAGATAGGACAGCTTGCTCGCCAGGTAGGCGGAAGGCCTCATGCCCGCATACTTTTCCTTTTCCATGACGGCGCGTTCGCCGGCCACCTCGCGGGCGGCATTGTTGGACCCCATCAGCCCCAGCAGAATCACCTCAAACATGATGATGCCGGAGACGGCGGATCCCGTCTTCATGTTCAGCTGCTGGGCTTCCATATCCTTCTGGACAGTCTGGACATCCTGCGTGGCGGAAAGCCCCACGATTTGCCCGGAGCCCTTGTCCGTAAACATGGCTACCAGCACGGGAAACAGCAGCACCATGACCAATTGAAGAACCAACTGGGAACGGTCGCGGAAAAAGATGCGCCAGCGCCGCCCCAGCAGGCAAAAGAACTGGGTGAAGAATCCGGGAACTTCCGGAATGTTTTCCTCCACGGCCTTTTCCCGTTCCGTTCCGGATTCTCCGGAGGCCCCCTCCTTCTCCGCCTCCGTAAGACGGACGGCATCCGGATCCGGCAGTTCCCCGGAAAGAATTTTCTTTTCCCTTTCCTGTTCCAGACGGGAATAATAGGAATCCCGGTGCTTGCTCCAGGACCGGCTCCAGGAAGGGCCTTCACGATCCTGGAGCTTCGGGTAAATCTCCTCCAGCGAGGAAACGCCGAAGTAATGCAGCATGGTTTTCGGCGAACCGTGGTAAGCCACGCAGCCCTGGTGCATGACCAGGATGGAATCATACCTGTCCAGATGGGAAAGGCTGTGCGTGACGGAAATGACGATGCGGCCTTCCGAACGGGAGATTTCATGCAGGAGGAACACGATATCGTGTTCCGACCTGGGATCCAGTCCGGACGTCACCTCATCGCAAATCAGCAGCCGGGGATTGGATACCAGTTCCATGGCCAGCGCCAGTCGCCTTTTCTGGCCGCCGGAAAGAATTTTCACATCCCGGTCCGTAATCCCCTCCATTCCCGTTACCTCCAGGGCATTGTCAATGCTGTCGTCCAAATCGTCCACGGAATTGAACCGGCAACGGAGCCTGGCGGCGCTCTCCACATTCTCATCCACGCTCAGCTGGTCATAGGCAATGCTGAACTGGGGAACGAACCCGATTTCCGAAGGTTCAAAGTCTTCTTCAGCCAAATCATGACCATTCCAGAAAAAACGCCCGCCCGTTTCCGCAATCATGCCCGCAATCGCCTTCAATAAGGTCGTCTTTCCGCAGCCGGAAGGACCAACGACCGCCATAAAATGACCGCGAGGGACATTAAAACTGACATTGTCCAATAATTTCAAAGGACCATCCGGTGTTTCTATCTCATACGTAATGCCGTTCGCCTGCAACATGGTTCTTTTACTTTAACGTATCAACTTCCGCATCATCAAGGAAAATCGGGCATTTGCACTCTATCCCGCCGGAAACGGAGAACATGCTCTCCGGGAACCTTCCCCGCCAGCCGCGGGAACGCTCCCGCGGTCAGGCTCCTCCTGCCCCCGCTCATTTCGGCATCCCCCGCGGCCGTATCCGTGCCGCAAGCCGGGCTGCACGGAATTCCCCCGAAAAACCGGATGGACAGACACAGCCCTCCCGAAAGGGAAGTTTGAAGCCTCCGGGAGCGTTTATTTCATCATCTTCCACACCGCCAGCCGTTTTTAAAACGGAAAATCCGCATCCCCCACCGGATCCACAGCTTTGTCCTCAAACTTTTTAACAGCTTTCTGCTGGGGATTTACGGCACGGACCACCAGCGCCCGGGGGGGCATTTCCCGCCGCCTTCCGAACTCGCATTTTTCCTCGCACAGATCGCAGGAGTTCCGGCGTTCGCGTTCCTCAGGCCGTTCCGCGGTAACGGGACAGGCGTGTTCGCACGCGCCGCAGCCGATGCACAGGGAAGGATCCAGCCTGGGCAGGCGGTGCTCCTGGCCGTCACGCCCGATATAGGGCACCGTGTAAAGGGCCTTGGTGGGGCAATGCTCCGTACAGGCTCCGCAATCCATGTCCTCCCGGGCAACCAGGCAGCGGCAAACGTAAAACCGGGCCACGGCAATGCGCGTAGTATCTTTTGTTATTCCCTCAGTATCCCTTTCCGCGGTAACAGGCATCCTGCGTATGGCCCCCGTGGGGCAGACTTCCGCACAGCGGTGGCAATCATAAAGGCAATATTTGGTGGCAAAATCCATCCGGGGTTTCATGAATCCCTTCAGGCCAAGCTGCAGGTATGAGGGCTGAAGCACATGGGTGGGACAGTTGGCAACGCACATCTGGCAGCCGGTGCAGATATCCAGAAAACGTTCCAGGGAACCGGCTCCGGGAGGAAGAACGCACTGGGTAGGGTCCAGCTTCCGGGCGGCATCTCCCCGGCATCCGGAAAAGGCGGCCGCAGCCAGCCCGACCGCAGTAGCCTCCAGGAACTGGCGGCGGGAACTCCCGGCAATGGAGGGAACCGCGGCGGAAGAAGAGGGAGCGGAAGCCGGGGGAACCTTCTTTTTTTGGGCCGGAATCTGTTGGCGGACCCTGGTAAACCAGCGGTAGCGTATTCCTCCCTCACTGCAGGAGCGCACGCAATCGTAGCACGCCACGCAACGTGAGGAGTCTATTTTGTATTCCTTCAGGTTCAGGCATTGCGCCTTGCAGGATTTGACGCATTTGCCGCATTTTTTGCAGGAGGCGGGATCAAAGCCCAGCCGGAAAAGGGAGATACGGGAAAGCAACCCAAGGAACGTGCCGACGGGGCATACCGTATTGCAATACAGGCGCCCCTTCCAGGCGCTCATGACGGCCACCAGGCCGAGCATGCCGGCGGAGGCCAGCAATACCGGGAAAGCCGCGGGGAAATAATCCATTTGAACCAGGTCCGCAGAAGAACTGTCCGCCGCCAGCAGGTTATTGCTCCAAATGGCGGCCGGCCATGCCAGCACATACATGATGCGCCCGAAAATGCTGTAAGGGTCCAGCCAATTCAGAGACAGACCGGCCAGCCCCGTCACGCAGCAGGCGACCAGCAATGCCAGCACCCCATACCGCATCCACGGCACAGGCCGGGAGAATTTCAGGAAACGCTTCGGCGCCAGCCAGCGGCGGATTCTGAAAACAATATCCTGGAGAATCCCCAGCGGGCAGATGAAGGAACAGTATACGCGGCCGAACAGCAGCGTAAGCAGCAGCAAAACCCCCAGAATCACGACGGAAACGGCGGCCCCGCTCAAGGTCCCCAGCACGGACGGCACCAATTGCCACCGCGCCAGGGAAAAGGAATCTTCCACCCCCTCTCCGCCCCCCGTCATGTTCGGCACGTTCCACGCGGGAATGTGGTGCAGAAAAGCGTATGCAATCCCAATAAAGAAAATGACGGCCACCGTCACGCGGAGCCACTTCAGAGGACTGACGAGAAAGGCTTTGATGACTGACATATTTATCATAAACCCGCCGGAGGCGGAAAGTTGGCCCTCCACCGCGTCATCCGCAGACGGGAGAAGGAGCCGCCGCGTCAGGCCATGCTGATACGGCGGATATGAAGCCTGGAAAGGTCGGCGACGCCCAGCCCCATTTCCTCCCCAAGCTGCACATGGCGAATTTTTCCGGTCTTGTTCAGCAGGGCGGCGCCCGCAGCGTCAATGGCCACGATGTCACGGGAAGCCAGAAGGGTTTTGCGCTCCACCAGATCATTCGTATCCTTCCCCACGGGGCCATTGCGCACCATGGGCATGTAAGCGTCCAGCACGCACAGGTCCGGCTTGCGGAAATACACGGCATCCGCGATGCACTGGTGCAGGTCGTTCTTATGCATGGCCCCGCGGTCCCAGACGGTGCCCATGACATTCTTCATGCAGGCGGTCATCTCGGAACCGCTGTGGTGCTTGAGGGGCGGGCAGGTGATGTAAACATCCGCCTCCAGCACGGCCTTATGCACCTTGGCGGAGGTGAATTTCCGGGCTTTCGGGTTTTCCGTCTGCACGTACTGGCTCTCATTGCCGCCGTCCACCATTACGCCGCCGGCCTTCTCTACGGCCTCTTTCACGCCGCTGCCCTCATAGGCGCCGTTGTGGCAGCAGTGGTCAAACACCCTTACTTCCTTCGCTCCGGCCTGCCTGCACAGCTCCACCAGCGTGGCGACGGTTTCAGGATGTGTGTTGGCGCCGAATTCCGGAGCCTTGTTCCAGCCGATGTTCGGCTTGATTACGACGGTCTGGCCCGGCTTGACGAAGGCCTGCATGCCGCCCAGCGTCTCCACGGCCTTCCTGACCATCTCCGCACGGGTGCCGTTGCGGACGGCCACCAGATCCGGAATGCCGGAAGCCGCCGGAGCTCCGGCCTCCTGGGCGAACAGGGAATCCATGTCCGATATGGCCGCCAGCGCCCCTGCGGCGGCAGTCCTTTTCAAAAAAGTGCGTCTGTCAGTCATCTTCATGCCAACGTCTGTGGTTTATCCCCGCATGCGGGAACACGCAGAAGGTTTTATGCCTCTTCCTAACACATGCCCTGCCAAAAAACAACCTGTCATTCTTCCCGCACCGGAATTTCATAAACGAATTGTCATACAGGCAGAGCTTCTGTACAACCCGGTCATGAAATGTTCCCTGCTCAGCCGCCCCATGACCTGCGCTCATGACTGGATCAGCCGTGTCGTCTTCCCCGGGGACGCAGTCGTGGACGCCACGGCGGGCAACGGGCATGATACGGTTTTCCTGGCCCGGCTGGCTGGCCCTTCCGGCCAGGTGCACGCCTTTGACGTGCAGGAAGAAGCCATCCGCGCCACCAGGGAGCGTCTGGAGAAGGAAGGGCTGCTCACCCCTTCCGTCCGGCTCCATCTTGCCAGCCATGACCGCCTGGCGGAACTGGTCAGAAGCCCCGTGAAGGCCATCGTCTTCAACCTGGGCTATCTGCCGGGCGGGGACAAAAAAACGGTCACCAGGACGGAATGCACCCTGGCCGCGCTGGAACAGGCCGCCGCCCTCATTGCCCCGAACGGGCTTCTCAGCGTCATGTGCTATCCCGGCCACGAAGGAGGAAAGGAAGAAGCGGAAGCCGTGGAAGCCTTCCTGTCCCGCCTGCCCCATCATTCCTGGCGCGCCGGCAAATACCAGCTCCTGAACACCGGAACACCGGCACCCTTCCAGATATGCGCCTTCAGGCTGGACTGACCTCCCCCCCCCGCCAGGCGCCCGGGAAAAACCTCAGGCCCGGCGTTCCTTCATCCACTCCACCACCTGCGCCAGAGCGCGGGCGCGGTGCGACATGGAATTTTTCACTTCCATGGGAAGCTGGGCGAAACTCCGGTCATACCCTTCCGGGACAAACAGCGGATCATAGCCGAACCCTCCTTCTCCGGCCGGCTCCGTCAACATGTAGCCTTCCACGGAACCGGAAAACTCCGCCAGCACGCGGCCGTTCCCGGCAAGCACCATGACGCAGCGGAACCGCGCGGAAGGCCTGTCCCCCGGCTTCACGCCGGCGCGCCGCAGTTCCTCCATCATGCGGAGGTTATTCCGCGCATGGTTCCCTTCCTCCCCGCCGAAGGAGGAGGACCAGACTCCGGGGCGCCCGTCCAGCACATCCACCTCCAGCCCGGAATCATCCGCCAGCAGGACGCCGGGGATGCATTTGGAAGCGGAAAGCGCCTTGAGCGTGGCGTTCTCCGTAAACGTGACTCCCGTTTCATCCACGGGCGGAGCCTGGGGATAGTCGGAAAGATCCTTCACTTCCCATTTCCCGGCCAGCATGGCGCGGATTTCCCCGGTCTTGTGGGCGTTGCGTGTGGCAACCACCAGCAGCGGCAATTCCTGTTCCATAATCATCAATCTCTTACAGTTAAACTCGCATAAAAGTCCGCTCTCAGCAGTCAATTTCCAGGCTGACGGGGCAATGGTCGGACCCCATCACATCCGGATGAATGGCGGCTTCCTTCACTCTGGAAGCCAGCGGATTGGAAATGCAGAAATAGTCAATGCGCCATCCGATGTTCCGGGCGCGGGCGCCCGCGCGGTAGGACCACCAGCTGTACCAGCCCGGCTCCTCCGGATGCAGGGCACGGAACGTATCCGTAAAACCGGCCTCAAGCAGCCGCGTAAACCCGGCGCGCTCCTGGTCGCTGAATCCGGCGGAAAAACGGTTCTCTTTGGGACGCGCGATGTCAATCTCCTCATGGGCCACGTTCAAATCCCCGCAGAAAACGACCGGCTTGATTTCCGCCAGTCCCGCCACATACTCGCGGAACGCGGCGTCCCACTGCTCCCGGTACGGAAGACGCGCCAGTTCATTCTGTGAATTGGGGGTATAGCAGTTGACCAGGTAAAACCGCTCAAATTCCATCGTGCAGACGCGCCCTTCCCGGTCATGCTCCGGCCAGCCGATTCCGACGGACGTGGAAAGAGGCCGCACCCGGCTGAGGATCAGCACGCCGGAATAACCGGCCTTCTCCGCCGGATTCCAGAGCTGGTGCGGCCAGGAGGAAATCCACAGGTCTTTCACCTGTTCCGGACGCGCCTTGATCTCCTGAAGGCAAAGGACGTCCGGCTCCAGGGCATCCACGGCGGCCGCCATCCCCTTGCCCAGAATCGCCCGCAATCCGTTCACGTTCCATGAGACGAGTTTCATGCGCGCATACTTCCCGTTTTTGACGGGTCCGTCAAGCCCTCAAACACCGTTGTCCCGCCCCCTCCCGGAGGGCTCCGGAAAATTCTTCTTTCGGAATCATCCCCAGTCTTTTGCATGCCGCATAGAACAAGCGTTTTTTCTTGCCAGAACCGCCCCCTCGTGCTTACTTAGATAGGCAAACACCCCGAGAGGCACTCGAGAGTGGGTCTGTCGACCCGCTCTTTTTTGTCTATCCATCACACTCCTCCACACTCATGACAAACGATATTAAAGCTTTGATTGACTATTACGAGAGGGAAAAAGGGCTCTCCCGTGAAAAAATCCTCCTCGCTCTGGAGTCCGCCTTTCTCTCCGCCTACCGCAAAATGGTTCCCGGTTCCGGCAGCATCAACTACCTGAGGGCCGAAATCAACGTAGACAAAGGCAAGGTGCGTATTTTTGCGGACCTGGAAGTGGTGCCGGATGAAGAATATTCCGACAAATTCAACCAGATCCCCCTTTCCCTGGCCGTCAAGCTGGACAAAAACGCCGTGCTTCACGACCTGCTCCCCACCAACATCACGCCCAAGGGCTTCGGCCGCATCGCAGTGCAGACCGCCCGCCAGACCATGCTCCAGAAACTGCTGGATGCGGAAAAGGAAATGCTCTACGACGAATTCAAGGACCGCGCCGGAGATCTGGTAACGGGCACTATCCGCCGTTTTGAAAAAGGGGATATTTTTGTGGACCTCGGTAAATTCGAAGGCGTCATGACCTCCCGCGAACGCGTACCGAATGAAGACTACAGCGTCGGCGACCGCATGCGCTTCTACGTGGTGGAAGTGCGCACGGAAGCACGCGGCCCGGAAGTCATCCTTTCCCGCAGCCATCCGAACCTGGTGCGCCGCCTCTTTGAATCGGAAGTGGTGGAAATAGGCGACCAGACCGTGGAAATCCACGGCATCGCCCGCGAAGCCGGCTACCGCACCAAAGTGGCCGTCATCAGCCATGACGACAAAGTAGATCCGGTAGGGGCATGCGTAGGCATGCGCGGCGCCCGCGTCAAAAACATCGTCCGGGAGCTCAACAATGAAAAAGTGGACATTCTGGAATGGACGGAAGACCCCGTCGCCTTCGTCCGGGAAGCCCTCAGCCCCGTGGAACCGCGGGAAATCACCGTGGACGAGGAAGCCAGAAAAATCTTCGTTATCGTCCAGGACGACAAGGACCTCTCCAAGGCCATCGGCCGCAGGGGACAGAATGCCCGCCTCACCTCCCGCCTGATGGGCTGGGATGTCCAGGTGCGCGTCTTTGACGTCCAGGAAGCGGAAAAACGCCAGAGCCAGGCCGCGGCCGAGGAAGTCATGCGCCAATGCCAGGCTGCGGCCAAAACCCTCAGCGAACAATTGGAAATCCCGGAAGAAACCGCCATGGGCCTGGTGACCATGGGCGGGACGGACCTGGTAGCCCTCACCGGATTTGAAGCTTCCGACATCGCGGAAAGCATGGGCATTCCCGCAGAGGAAGCCGCCCAAATCCTGGCCAAGGCCCGGGACCTCATCTCTCAATAACCGTTGGGCGCGGCGCTCAACATCTAACAACCTTAAATCAAGATGCCTAATAAACAAGAAGAGAACGAACCCAAAAAGGAAGTATTGGATCTGATCGGCGGATCTTCCAAAAAGAAACGCGCACCCCAGCCGGCCCCCGCACCGGCGCCCTCCCGCCCTGCTCCAGTCAAGAAAGAAGCTCTCGACTTGCTTTCCGGCACCAAGAAAAAGGCGGCGCGCGCCGCTGCCCCGGCCGCCGCAGAACCCGCCGCGCCCGCACCCCAGGAAGAAACCTCCGCGGACGATAAAATCATCAACCTCAAACCGCCCGTCTCCGTTTCCGAGCTGGCGGCCATGCTGAAAGCCAAGCCCTTCCAAATCATCAAGGATCTGATGGGCATGGGCATCTTCGCCAACCCGAATACGCCGTTGGATGCGGACGCCGTCAGCACCATCTGCGACATCCACGGCTACACATTCGCCCGTGAAAAACGGGAAAAGGGCGGCGGCGTGAAAGCCCAGCAGGAACCCGTCAAGGAACCGGAACCCGTGCCGGTGGTGGAAGAACCCAAAGCCACCCTCATCACGCGCACGCCCATCATCACCGTCATGGGCCATGTGGACCACGGCAAAACATCCCTGCTGGACTACATCCGCAAAACGCGCGTGGCCAAGGGGGAAGCCGGAGGCATTACCCAGCACATCGGCGCCTATACGGTTGACTACAACGGCAGCACGCTCACCTTTCTGGATACGCCGGGCCATGCCATCTTCACAGAAATGCGCGCCCGCGGCGCGGACGTCACGGACATCGTGGTTCTGGTGGTGGCCGCCAATGACGGCATCATGCCCCAGACACGGGAAGCCATCGCCCACTCCAAGGCGGCCGGCAAAACCATCATCGTCGCCATCAACAAATGCGACCTTCCGGCCGCAGACCCCGTCAAGACCAAGAGCGGCCTGATGGAAGAAGGGCTGGTTCCCACGGACTTCGGAGGCGATGTGGAATGCGTGGAAGTCTCCGCCCTGACCGGGGCCGGCATTGACGACCTTCTCGGCCTTCTCGTCCTCCAGTCAGAAGTGCTGGAACTCCAGGCCAACCCCAAGGCCAACTGCCGCGCCTCCATCATCGAGGCCCGCGTGGAACCCGGCACGGGCAGCTCCGCCACGGCCATCGTGGAAAGCGGCACCATCCGCGTCGGGATGCCCTTCATCTGCGGCCCTTACGCCGGCAAGGTGCGCGCCCTGGTCAACGACCACGGCGAACGCGTCAAAAAGGTAGGACCCGGCATGCCCGTGGAAATCACCGGCTTCTCTGAAACCCCGAACGTGGGGGACGAACTGGTGGAAATGGAAAACGAACGCGCCGCCAAAAAGCTTGGGGAAGAACGCCAGGAGGAACTGCGCAAGCAGCGCCTGGCCCAGCCCCGCAAGGCACGCATGGAAGAACTGCTCGCCATGATGGGGGACGGCACCCAGAAAGCCCAGCTCAAAATACTCCTGAAGGGGGATGTGCAGGGTTCCGTGGAAGCCATCAGGAAAGCTGTTCTGGACATCCAGTCGGACAAAGTGGAATGCGTCTTCCTGAACGCCTCCGCCGGCCCCATCTCGGAATCGGACGTTCTGCTGGCCTCCTCCTCGGACGCCGTCATCCTGGGCTTCAACGTCAAGGTGGAAGCCAACGCCGTCAAACTGCTCAAGCGGGAAGGCGTGCAGGTAAAACTGTATTCCATCGTTTACGAACTCATTGACCAGGTGCGGGATGCCATGCTGGGCCTTCTGGAACCGGAAACGCGCGAAACCATCATCGGCCACGCCAAAGTGCTTCAGGTCTTCAAGCTCAACAAGGGCCGTGCGGCAGGCTGCATGGTGGAGGACGGGAAAATCCTCCGCAGCTGCGAGGCGCGCGTCATCCGCGACAAGACGCCCGTCTTTGACGGTAAAATGTCCACCCTCCGCCGCTTCCAGGATGAAGTGGAAGAAGTCAAGGCAGGTCTGGAATGCGGCATCCGCCTCGGAGACTTCAACGAATACGAAACGGGCGACATCATCGAATGCTACACGCTGGAAAAAATCCAGCAAACGCTGTAACCCCCAACAAAAATCATCCAACAGGGACGGAGCTCCTTGCACGCTCCTCCGGGCGTCCGGGAAACCTCCGTCCCTGTCCTTTCCCTTATTCCCCCTTCTCCGATTGAACCAATCGGTCCCTTCATCACTCTATCCCTTCATATGAGCAGACGCACTGACAAGGTAAACGAACTCCTGCGCCGGGAAATAGGCACCACCATTCAGCGGGATTTTGAATTTCCCGGAACAATCGTCACCGTGATTGAAGTGGAAGTGACGGACGATCTGAAAGAGGGGAAAGTATGGGTGGGCGTCGTAGGGAAAATGGCTCCCTCCCAGGTGCTGGAAAAACTGAACTCCCGTCACGGCCTTATCCAGTCCGCCGTGGCCAGGCGCGTGGTGCTGCGCAATACGCCGCGCCTGACCTTCCGTCTGGACGACTCCGCCCAGCGCGGCGTTGACCTGGTCAACCTTCTGGAAGACATTGACAAGAACCTGCCCAAAGCCCCCCCTGCCGATGCGGAAAATGACGGGGAGTAATATTCTTCCCCTGGCTAAGGCACGGTGTCCCCGGCCGTACCGCGCTGGATGCGCCGGGACAGCGGAGGGCCGGAACACGCAGAATCACGCTTCCGGAAAAAATCCGTAACGGGAGGCAGCAGGGCCGGAAGGTCCCTGTTCCCGTAAGGAATCATCATCGGGAAACGGAAAGAGAAACCGGTGATTCCCTATCTCGTCACCTTTAATCTCAGAAACCGGCGCTCCGGAGAGCCTTTTCCCAGCGCAACCGTATCGCGGAATTCCCCGCAGGCCCCGTCCGGAGTGACGGCCCCTTCGTCAGCCCATTCCTCCAGGTCGGAAGAACTTTCCACATGGAACGTCACATCCGTCGCCTCCGGATTCACAGGCCAGGAAAGCACGAGGTATTTCCCGCCCGCTTCCTCGCGGACAGCCAGCTTCGTCACGCTCCCGCAGGGCTGGTTGGGATCCATGCCCGTAGCATATTTCATCAGATTGGAAATTCCGTCTCCGGCGGGACAGGCATCCGGGGCCATTTGCTCATCCGGCGTCCCATCCGCAAAATGGTCCTGCTTCCACTTGTCGTACCCTGCCGGGGCAGGAGCAGCTTCCTGGCGCAGCGTGAATGTCCTCTGCTCCCCGCCGCATACGACGGTGACAACGGCTTCCCGCTCCGTTTGCAGCCCGTTTGCTTCCACGGCAATATCCAGCACTGAGGTTCCGGAACCGGAAACGGGGGAAACCGTAACCCATGGCTGGTCGCAGGAAACTGTCCAGGGAAGATGCGTCTGCACGGTCAGCCCCGTACCGGAGGCGGCGCATCCTACCGTTTCCTCCGTCTTTTCCAGATTGAAGGGATTCACGTATTCATAGGAAAACGCGCTGGCGGGAACGGGTTCCCTGCCGCTGGTTTCCGGCCCCTCCCATTGCAGGGAAAGGGAGGAGGAAGCCGCCTTCCCCACATAGCCGATGCGGATGGGATGCAACCCCGCGGTAAGCTTCACCGTCTGAACGGCATTGGGCTGCACATCGCCGGAAACGCCTTCCCGCGCGTTGGAGGCAGCCTGCGTTCCGGGAGTATAGGCATAATCCGCATCAATGAGCTGCATATCGTGCAAATGGACAAAAGCCCTGGAGCCTTCATTGGAATCCGTCTGAAGGTAAAATTGATATTCCCCGGTGACAGGCACCCTGAGATAGCCCGTCAATTCCACCCCCTTCTGACCGGAAAGCCCCGCCTTGACGCTGAGCACGTCGGAAACATCCGTCGCACCCGTAGAACAGGGCCCCTCCTCCAGCTGCCGGAAATCCGGCACCCAGTCAAAAGAGCGGTTCCACGCACGCCAGCGCAGCCTTCCCTCCCGCAGGCCAGCGGGGGCGGAAACGGGCGCGATATAACCGGCGTCAAAACTGGTGGAGGCAATGGGGGAGGAACGGCGGGAACGCAGCGCCTGCGCCTTCATCTTCTCCTGCAGGTCCAGACGGGATGCCGCCAGATTCGCCGCTTCCTGCGGGTCTTTTTCCGTATCGTAGATTTCAAAATCCGTAGCGGGGGCGGCATTCCCCATCCGAATCCCCTTGAAGCCGTCCACAAATATAATCTGCTGCTGCCGCCGCCCTCTCCCCCTGTGTTGCTGGAGGAAATCGCTGTAATTCGGAGTGCTCCCGCTATAGGCATATTCCGCATAAATAACGCCCGTTTTCTGGCGTTCCGGCACCCCTGCCAGCGTAGGCAGCAGGGAAACGCCGTCACAACGGGACGGCACGGGCACTCCGGCCACGTCCGCAAAAGTAGCCATCCAGTCCTGGAACTGGCTGGCATTCAAACTGATTCCGCTGGGAACCACACCGGGCCAGCGTACCACGGCCGGAACACGCATGCCGCCTTCCCAGCAATCGCGCTTAATGCCGTCCATCATCCCGTAGCTCATGAAATACGCGGGATCCTGCGCGCCGTTGCCGTAATTGCCGGAACCGGGTTCATTGTGGGGGCCGTTGTCGGACGTGAAGACAATCATCGTATTGTCATCAATGCCTAAATCCTTAAGCAGCTGGATCATGTCCTTCAGGACGTCATCCACCCGGCGAATCATCGTGGCGTGGCGGGATTCCGTTCTTCCAAAAACCTCATGTTCCGGGTAGATATAGGTATCCGGAGAAAAATCCCCCTCCACCCCCGACCATCCGTCCGCAGCGGTATTGCAGGCTTCATAGCCGTCTTTTTTCTCCCACTGGAGGCCGCCGTCCCTTCCCAGCCCCGCCGGATAGGCACAGGCGGGAGCGGACAGACTGCCGTGGGGAGCCGGGAAAGCCAGATACAGGAAGAAAGGCCGGGAAGGAGTTTTCTCATGGTGGTCCACAATCCACTGTTTGGCGCGGGCCCCGAACAAATCCGTATCATAGGCGGTGCCCGGAACTTTCGCGCTGACGCTCTCCCACGCCGGAGCCGCGGCCTGGTCATTATATTCGTAAATATCCTGGGAACCCGCCGTCAAATAATGGTAATGCCCCGCCAAATGCTTGATGATTCCGTAAAAATAATCAAACCCGCGCATGTGGGGAGCCGCGGTCAGAGCCTTGCCGCTCTGTCCGCCTCCGCCCACGCCCCATTTCCCGATGGCCGCCGTATGGTAACCCGCGCTTTTCAGCAGCGTTCCCAGCGTATGGGAATTCTCGATAGGGTAATCAAACGTATTGTTGCGCACCACCCGGGAATGCCCCTGGTGAACGCCCAGCAGCAGGGAAGCGCGGGCCGGAGCGCATACCGGAGCCGCACTGTAATGGCGCCTCAGCTGCATGCCCTCCGCCGCCATCGTGTCCAGCGTAGGCGTCTTGAATTCATTCCTGCGGGTCACCTGCCTGCCGTTTTTATCCTGCTGCGTCCAGTTGACGCTCATATCCCCCCAGCCCATGTCATCCACCAGGACAAAAATAATGTTGGGCCTGGCTCCGGAAACATGCGCCGGCATGTCCGGCTTTTCCGCTACATCCGTCTGCAGCGTCAGCCAGCCGGATGCGGCATCATAATTCCATGAAACCGCCCCTTCAGGCAGTTCCTTTACGGTGACGGGGGCGCCCATATCCGGCCGGAACTGCACGCCCAGCGTATGCCTGCCCGGCCATTCGGAAATCAAATCCTCAAAGGAGGAATCAAACAAAACCACATATTCCCTTGCCTGCTGGGCAGGGGTTTCCGGCCGGACGGCGGAGTTTTGCGGCACGCCGTCCAGCGTAGCCACATGGAGACGCCCCAGCGTCAGGGATGAACTGGGCAGGGAAATATCCCCATCCACAGTCAGGGTGCCTCCCGGCGCATAAGTAATCGTTCCTGAAAAGGCGCCGCTGCCGCCCAGCGCGCAGCTGCCCTGCACCACCAGGTCCACCGCCGGTATTTCTCCGTCAAAATGCATGGAGGAGTTATTCAGCGTTATCGTCACATTGCTGCCTACGCTCCGGATTTCCCCCGCCTTGACATTCCTGTCCGTATAAGTGACCCGGGCATCATCCAGAAGCGTCTGCCGCAGCGTTCCCTTATCCCCGGTAATGCCGGAAGAGCCGGAAAGAATCACGTTGCCGTCCACACCCGCCTCCGTCAGGTCCAGCGTGGAATTTTCCAGCGCCAACTCCGTGTCCGCGCCAATGTTCCATTGTCCGGACGCCTTGGCCTCCGTTCCGGAAAAAGTCACGGACGCGTTTTCCCGCGTCACCAGGGCCCCCTGGTACAAAGACATGCCTTCCAGGCGGGCAGCGTCTTCCACCGTCACCGTATTGCCCATGCCCCGGTCCGCCAGATCCAGCGTCGGAATTCCCTTTCCGGCGTTCAGCACAAAACCGATGAGGCCGGAAATATTGTTCAGCAGCATCCCTTCCCCGATGCGCACGGCGCCTCCGCCCGTCACTGTCACGCGCCGCGGAACATCGCCTTCCGAAGTCAGGGAATACAATCCCCCGGACGGAGCGTCATCGTCATGCCCCACATACAGGCTGCGCCCTTCAGCCACATGCCACTCCTGGTCCGCGGCTACGCGCAGCTGGGCGACCCCGAAATCCGCAGAATAACCGCCTTCTCCGGCATTTTCCACGGTAATGCCGCCCTCCTCCACGCGCAAATATACATCCTTGTTCGTGTTTTTAATGAACAATGGGATTTTGCCTTCCGGCTGGCTGTTAAGCCCCTCAATCCTGACGCCCTTCAAATAGCGGCCCCCCGCGCCCAATCCGCCGACATCCGTCCTTCCCGCGGAATCCGTTCCATTGGTTACCATCCAATGTTCATAGGCGGAAGCGGCGGCCCCTGGCGCGGAAGAGGCGGCAATGCCTCCGACACTCCAGTTGGACAGGGAACCCCACTGGTAATCGGCACCCCTCCAGACATATTCAACATCGGCATATCCGGCTGGAGCAAGGAACAGAAGAAAAAAGAGGAGAACTGTAAAAAAACGGTGCGGGAACATGGCTGGCTGGCGAAACGATGACCCGGAGGACATCACGCCGAAGAACGGACTGCCTGGGGAATCATACCGGTTATTGATATTAAATGTTAAAAAATGCCGAATTTTGTTGGCTGAAAATGAACAAGCCGCCAGTTTCAAAGAAAAAACGGACGGCTTGAACAAGTGTATCAGGGACATGGGCTTCAACGTCTGCGGCGGCGCATCATTAGTGCAGCCATGCCCAGAATACTGAGAGAGGCGGTCGCCGGTTCAGGGATCGTATTCAGTTCAATGGCGCCCAATCCGACAAAGTAACCCTGCGTTTCCTGTCCCCTGTTCAGGGAAAGCTCAAGGGTATAAGTATTGTCGGCAGACAGGGTTACTTCCTGGCTCAGCATTCCTTTCTCATGAACGCCGGAAGACCCCCCGAGTTGCCCCAGCATTTCCACACTGGCCTGTTGGGAACCGCCGGCCGCGACATCTCCCGTACCCAGATAAACCAGGTTGGAATTGCTGCAACTGGCCAAAACATTGTCCCCCAGCTTCAAATTAAAGGTATAAGCGCCGTAACGGTTTCCCTGCTGAACCTTATTTTGCCCATTGAATGTAAAAAGATCCAAAGTTACGGAATCAATGGAGACGTCTTCCGTTACGGAAAAGGACAAAGAGACGCTCCACGTATTCCCGTTGCCGACATTTACATCGGGACTCAAAAAGGAGTTAACGTAGTTGGAACCCGTCTTTTGGGTTGAAACCCCAGTGAAAACCTGCTTGGTCAGGGAAGCCTCCGGTGATGTAGGATCGTACAAACTCGTTGTTGTTGAAGGATTTGTCTGATAATTAAACACAATATCCGCATGGGCGGCCCCGGCAAGGGCAAGGATGAAGACAATGATAGGGAATGTTTTCTTCATAACTGAAAAATTTGAATAAGCTTAACGCCCTCCCTATTCAAAGTCAATACTAAATAATAGAAACGAGATGTTTATACAAATATAGGAACAGAGGCGTCCTATAATCAGAAGCTTCCCTGCGGGAGATTTGAAACTATCATAAAATTTACAACACCAATTATTTATGCATAATAAAAAGGAGTGGATTTACTTTTCGGATTGGGAATCCGTCCCGCCTTTTCCTCTTTTTCACTAACGGCTTGCCAGAGGGCGAGAGAAAAGTTAAGTTCCGTGAACGGACGGCCAGCCCATGAGGCGGCCGGCCTTTTTCCAACATGAACGGTTACTGCTATTTCATTCTGGGGATATTGGTCCTGGCGGCCGGTTATTTCACTTACGGGCGGGTGCTGGAAAGGATTTTCCGGCCGGACGCCTCCCGGCGAACTCCCGCCGTGGCCTGTACGGACGGCGTGGATTATGTGGTCATGCCGCGCTGGCGCGTTTTTCTCATCCAGCTGCTGAACATTGCAGGGCTGGGGCCTATTTTCGGCGCCGTCATGGGCGTGCTGTATGGCCCGGCCGCACTCCTGTGGATCGTTTTCGGCTGCATTCTGGGCGGAATGGCGCACGACTACTTTTCCGGCATGATTTCCCTGCGGCACAAGGGGGAAAACCTGCCGGAAATCCTGGGGCGCTACCTGGGCAGGCAGGCCCAGTGGATCAGCCGCGCCGTCTGCATCGTGTTCAGCGTGCTGGTGGGCGTCGTCTTCGCCGTGGGGCCCGCCGCCATCCTGTCCCCCATGACGGGCTGGAGCGTTTCGGCATGGGTTTGGATTATCTTCGGCTATTACTTTCTGGCGACCATTCTTCCCATCCAGGCTATCATGGGAAAGGTCTATCCTCTTTTTTCGGTCGCCCTGATCATCATGGTCATGGGCATTCTGGGCGTGATGCTCCTGGCTCCCTTTGCGGATTCCATGCCGGCCTGGATGCACCTGCCCCGCATGGAAGTGCTTCCGGATCTGGACTTTTTCCATAACCGCCATCCGGCGGATTTCCCGCTTTTCCCCGTGATGTTCATCACCATCGCCTGCGGAGCCGTGAGCGGATTCCATGCCACACAGTCCCCGCTGATGGCGCGGTGCCTGAAAACGGAGCGGGAAGGGCTGCCCGTCTTTGGCGGGGCGATGATTACGGAAGGCATCATCGCCTTCATATGGGCCGCCGCCGCGCTGACCTTCTACGGCTCTCCGGAAGCCCTGGGAGCGGCTACCGCCAACGGAAAGGCTCCGGCGCTGGCCATCCAGACGATTTCCGAATCCTGGATGGGAAGCGTCGGTTCCATCCTGGTCATGATCGGCGTGGTCATCCTCCCCATCAGCACGGGGGACGGCGCCCTGCGGGTCACACGCCTGATGATTGCGGATAGTTTCAAGCTGAGCCAGGAACAGCTGAGCCGCCGCCTGATGATCGCCATCCCTCTCTTCGCCGCGGCCATTGCCGTCAGCAGCATGGACTACGCCGTCATCTGGCAGTACTTCGGCTGGGCCAACCAGCTGCTGGCCGCCGCCACGCTCTGGGCCGTTTCCATTTACCTGCGCAGCAAAAACCGATGCTGCTGGCCGGCGGCGGCTCCCGCCGCCTTCCTGAGCCTGGTAGTATTCCAATATCTGTTCTCCAGCCCGGAAATGTGCGGTTTCAGTGAAGAAGCCTCCCTGATTGCCAGCGTCCTGCTGACCGCCGTCATCGGCGTGCTGTGCCTGTTCCGCGGCTCCGGCCTGGAAAAAGCGGAGGAGCCCAGCCTGTAACTTCATGAATTCCAGCGCCCATACGCCAGGACACGCCCGCAAAGTTCCATGGGGAGCTTTCTGGCGGCTCGTGCTGATTCAGGCGCAGAACTCCTTTAATGAAAAAGGGGCTCAATTCCTGCTGATTCCCCTGGGCGTCTGGCTGTACGGCGCAGAGGGGGACCTGGAATATCCGCTGGGGGCCATCATCGTGCTGCCCTTCATCCTGTTCTCCCCATTCGTCGGCTGGCTTTCGGACCGTTTCTGCAAGGCGCGCATCATCCAATTCATGGCCCTGCTCCAGATATGCGTGCTGGCGGGCATGTACTGGAGCCTGCGCGTCCACAATCTGAACGGGGCCATCCTGTGGTTCTGCGTCTTTGCCGTGCAGGCCACCGTCTTCAGCCCGGCCAAAAAGGGAATCGTCAAGGACATCGTGGGGACCTCCCGCATGGGGTTCGCCAGCGGCATTGTGGAAATGGCTTCCATCCTCAGCCTGCTCATCGGCCAGATCGGCGTCTTCATCTGGTTCCGCTACCTGCTGGAGCCTTCCACGGATACCATCTGGCACCGCTGGCTGGGGGAGGGCTTCTTCCAATGGTTTGACGCATGTCTGAAACCCTCCGGCATCAATGACGGATGGTATGCCGCTTCTTTCCCATGCATGGTGTTTCTACTCCTGGCCGTTCCGGTGGCGGCCTCCAGCTTCTGCCTGCCCCGGTACGCTCCAGGGGGGGACCGCCCCTTCTCCTGGTCCCTGTTTTACGAGCACTTCCATCAGCTGGGCAAGCTGTGGAAAAACCGCAATCTGCGCGTCAGCGAGATGGGCATCGGCTATTTCTGGTTCTTCGGCGGCACGGTCATGCTGATGACTATCCAGATGGCCAAGGAAATCTCCGGTGGCGGGGATGACTTCAGCTCCGTGGGAGCCGTGCTGATGGCCTGGATGAGCGGGGGAACGGTGCTGGGGGGCATTCTCGCCTCCGTGATTTGCCGACGCCGCATCCGAATGAACGTTTCCGTGGCGGGTGGCGTGCTGATGGCGGCGAGCTGCGCGGCCCTGGCCGCAGTCTCCATGACTTCCCCGGTCTTTAATGTCCTGCTGATGGCGGCGGGCATTTCCGCCGCCCTGTTCCTGGTGCCTCTGAATGCCTTTTTCCAGGACCGGGCGGACAATGACAAACGCGGGGATATGATTGCCGCCGGCAACCTGGTGGACTGCGCGCTCGGGTTGCTGGCCGTCGGGTTCCAATACGCCATGATGCTGGTCATCCCCCCCTCCTGGCAATTCGTCGTCATGGGAATTCTCAGCCTCTTCATGGCGTGGGCGGTCTTCCGTTTTTCCCGCGCGGCTTCCGGCTCAAGGTAGTCCTGGGCCGGCAACCGGGCGCCCGTCCTTAAAAGTCCTTCTTCAGAGAAAAATCTTCTACATTGGCGCGCCCCGCTCCATTCTCCCGTCAGGGCGCGCGATTTACTTGCAACCCTGCTTCTATTCGGGCAAGATAGGGGGGAAACAAGAAGCCATGAAAAAATATCTCACCCTTCTGCTGTGTTCCCTGTGCGCCCTGGCGTGCTTCAGCGCCTCCGCGGAATCCGCCGCCGGCCTCAAGGACGTCCATGTCGTCATCTCCACTACCAAGGGGGACATTGAACTGGCCCTTTACCCCTCCAAAGCGCCCGTCACCGTAGCCAACTTCCTGAACCTCGCCAACAGGGGCTACTACAAGGGAATTACCTTCCACCGCGTGATTCCGGATTTCATGATCCAGGGCGGCGACCCCACCGGCACGGGCATGGGAGGCCCCGGCTACAGTTTTGAAGACGAATTTTCCCCGGACCTCAAGCATGATGGCCCCGGCGTGCTTTCCATGGCGAACGCGGGACCCGGCACCAACGGCTCCCAATTCTTCATCACCCACGTTGCCACGCCTCATCTGGACGGCCGCCATACGGTTTTCGGGAAGGTGCTGAAAGGCCAGGCCATCGTCAACTCCATCGTCCGGGGAGACAAGATCAAGGACATCCGCATTCTGGACAAGAACGCCGCGGCCGCCGTGCTGAAGGCGGAAGCCGCCCGCGTGGCCCAGTGGAACAAGGCGCTGGACGCCGCCAAATAAACCGGGAGCAATCAACGGCATGAATATTCTCAGGCGGTTCATCAACCAGGTCTTCACTCCGCAGAAAGTGGAGGCCACGCCGGAGAACGTCGCCAAATGGGAAAAAAAAGCGCCCGGATGGACCATCCGCTGCAACCGCTGCGGCCTGGAGGAACCCTTCGGGAAATACGGCATCCTTTACAAATCGGCAGGCAGGAAAAGGAACTTTGCCCGCTGTCCCCGCTGCCGCAAATGGTCGTGGCTCGTCATTTCCGGAAAAACGGCATGAAACAACCCCGTATTCATCATCAAGCGACTCTAAAAATCCATCCACCAACCATTCATTTTTATGAAAACACTCATTAAAAACGCACGCATCATCTCCCCCGGCATTGACCTGCCCGGGGCTGCCGTGGAAATCGAAGGCAAGACCATCACCGCCGTCTATCCCGCCGGGAGCGAACTCCCCGCCGCAGACAAGGTGGTGGATGCGGAAGGCCGCATGCTCCTTCCCGGTTTCATTGACATCCACAGCCACGGCGCCGGCGGCTGCGACACCTGCGACGCCAAGCTGGAAAGCCTCCGCACCATTGCGGAATGCAAGATGAAGGAAGGCGTCACCTCCTGGCTGCCGACCACCCTCACCCTGTCTCCCAAGGTGCTGGAAGACGTGTGCGCCTCTGTGGCGGAATACATGAAGAACCAGGAATTCGCCAAGACGCCCGGCATCCATCTGGAAGGGCCGTTCATCAATCCCAAGTGCTGCGGCGCGCAGAATCCCGCCTTTGTCCGCCAGCCGGACTATGATGAAGTAGCCAACCTGAACTCCATCGCCAAGGTTCTGCTGGTCTCCCTGGCGCCGGAAATGCCCGGAGCCGTGGAATTCATTGAAAAAGCCACGGCCAGCGGCATCCGTTGCTCCGCCGGGCACAGCGCGGCCACCCATGCGGACTTCAACAAGGCGAAATCCGCGGGCCTGGTGCACCTGACCCACTACTGCAACCAGATGTCCCCCCTGCACCACCGTGAAATCGGCCTGGTGGGCTCCGGCCTGCTGGACAGGGAAATCAAGATTGAAATCATCTGCGACACCATCCACCTCTGCGCGGACATGCTCAAGACCGTGTTCAAGAACAAGGAAACGGACCAGATGATGATGATTACGGATTCCCTGGCCTGCTCCTGGATGCCGGACGGCCCCGGAGACCTGGGCGGCCTACCCATCATCGTGAAGGACGGCGTGGCGCGCCTGCAGGAATCCGGCGCGCTGGCCGGCAGCACCCTCAAATACGCCCACGGCCTGAAAAACGTGCACCGCCTGACCGGCAAGCCCCTCAGCGACCTGGTGAAATCCACCTCCTGGAACCAGGCGCAGTCCCTGGGCCTGGAAGGCCTGGGCAAAATCGCCCCCGGCTTCACGGCAGACATGGTTCTGCTGGACGATGACTTCAACACCTGCAAGGTGTTCATCGACGGCGTGGAAAAATACAGCGCGTAACCGCGCACCCGCGCGCCGGACGGGACGGAAACCCTTCCGGCGCGCCATCCCCCTCTTACCGTATTCCAACGTTCAACATTCACCTCCATGGCTATTACCATTGAAATGCCCCGCCTGTCCGACTCCATGCACGAAGGAATCGTCCTGAGATGGGTCAAAAAGATAGGAGACTTCGTAGAAGTCGGCGACCATCTGGCCGACATCGAGACGGACAAGGCCCACGTGGAACTCCAGGCATGCGAGGACGGAACCCTGATGGAAATCCTGGTGCCGGAAGGCGGTTCCGCCGCGGTGGGCGCTCCCATTGCGCTGCTTCAGTCGGAATTCGGCGCCGCCTCCTGCGACTGCCCTCCGTGCCCGCCCGTCAAATGCAGCCCGCTGGCCGCCAGGCTGGCCGCGGAAGCCGGGCTGAACGCCGGAACCCTGCGCGGCACCGGACCACGCGGCAAGATCATGGCCGCGGACGTGCGCGCCTCCATACGCCCCGCAGACGGCCCCGCCCGCCGGGTGCAGACCCCGCTGGCGCCCCGGGACACGCGCCACGCCACGCGCGTGGATAATTTCTACCTGTACTCCCTGGAGGCGAACATGGCCTACCTGGCCGCCATCAGCACGCCCATCGCCGTCCAGTGCGAAAAACTCATCGGCGGCCGCTACAGCCTCTTTGACTACGTGGTGCGCGCCGCGGTGAAAGCGTGCATCAGCGAGCCGGAATGGCTGGCGGGAGACTCCGCCGCAGAACTGCTCATGGTGCTGGACAAGGGGGAAAAATACGTCTTTATTGAAAACGCCTCCGGCAAGACGATTTACAACATCGCCATGGAACGGCTGGCCGCCCCCGCGGCAGGGCCGCCCCCCGCGGGCAGCATCACGCCCAACATCCTGCTCTGCGACAGCGGCGTGAACGTGGAAGCCCAGCGCACCGTGCTCCCGGAAATGCCCCACAGCATCATCAGCATCGGCGGCACCACGCCGAAAACGGGCATAGAAGCGGGACGCCCCGTGTCCAAGCTCATCCTGCCCGTCACCCTGTACGTGAACGCCAACATCCTGCCGGAATGCAAGGCGTCCAAAATTGCCGCCGAATTCAAGACGCTGCTGGAAAATCCGGTCCTGCTTCTCCTGTAGGGCTGCCGGCATCCTGCCCCCTTTTCCTTGAACGTTCCATTCCCTCCCCTTGTCTCATTAACCATGAAAAAAGCCGCCATCCTCGCCGCCCCCGGATTTGAAGAAATCGAACTCATGGCTCCGCTGGACATCCTGCGCCGCCTGAACTTTGACGTGCAGCTGGCCGGCGTGCAGTCTGACAAGGTGGTCAGCACCCATGACGTGACCGTCACCACGGACACCATGCTGGACAAGCTCCATGCGGACAAGCTGGACGCCCTGATCCTGCCCGGCGGCGCAGGCGCCTGGGTGCTCCGCGACACGCCGGAAGTCATCCACCTGGTCAAGAAGATGCATGCCGCGGGCAAGCTGGTGGCCGCCATCTGCGCCGCCCCTATCGTTCTGGCGAAAGCCGGTCTGGTCAAGGACAAGAACGTTACGGCCTACCCGGCCCAGGACGTCTACCGGGAACTCAATGAGGCGGGAGCCCACATCGTGAAGGATGAAAACGTGGTGCTGGACGGCAATATGCTCACCGCCAACGGTCCCGGAGCCGCCACGCTCTTCGGCTACTGCATCGGGGAATACCTGGGAGAAGACCTCCAGGTAGCCCAGCTCAAGGAGCAGATGTGCTACACGGGCCTGTAGGATTCCGGAAAGCATTCCGGCTCCTTCACGGTCTCATACCACACCAAAAAACCGAGGGAAGAAGGGTTTTCCCTCTCACCTCGCCAAGTGCCTTTTCAGGGTATAATAAGCCCCCCGGCGTCCTTTGCGGGATGACATCAGGCGGGCACGCAGGGAAGAAAAGAAATTGCCCTGGAGGGGATAGTCCAGCAGAAGGCGGCAGAACGCCTGGTCCCACCGGTCCAGCCGGGAGAGGGCTTTCTCCCCGCCCACCAGTTCCAGCCATTTTTTCCACCCGGACAGGAGGGTTTCCCGGTCTTCCGGCGACGCCTTGAAGAAGGCCCCTTCTTTCATGATGAAGTGCCTGCGGATGAATTCCATGTAGTAGTCCACCAGCCCGAAGACGGCGGGGGAATCCAGCAGGCCGTGCCGCTGCCAGAAACGGGCCACCCGGTCCATGCCCAGCAGGTCCATGCGGAAGTCGCCCAGCAGCAAGTCCCGTCCATACGTGGCGGAGCCGGGACGTTCCCTGCGGTAATGGTAAAAACGGTCCGACAGGGTCCGGAGCCGGGGTGCGAAGGGCAGCAGCATCAGCAGGAAGGCCAGGTCCTCCCCTTCCTTCAAGCCCACCACAAAACGGAGGGAATGTTCTTCCACCAGGCTTCTGCGGACCAGTTTGTTGTATACGGGACCCACGCACCGGCACCAGGCGGAACCGCGGCGGAATTGCTCCACCCGTTCCTCCGGATAAAATTCATCATCCGGGGACCAGCCGCCCTCATGGACGACCACACCGTCTTTTTCCACGAATTCCCGGCAACCGCACACCACGACGTCCGCATCATTCTTTTCAGCGGCGCCAAGCAGGCGCGAGAACATCCTCCGGTCCACCCGGTCATCCGGGTCCACAAAGCCCACGTATTTTCCCTCCGCGGCATCCAGCCCGGCATTCCGGGCCGCGGACACTCCGGCGTTGGACTGGCTGATAACCCGGAGGCGATTGTCTTTTTCCCGCCACCTGTACAGAAGCTCCAGCGTCCCGTCCGTGGAGCCGTCATCCACGCAGATGATTTCCATGGGACCCAGCGTCTGCTCCGCCAGGCCGGACATGCATTCGTCCACGTAGGGCGCTACGTTGTAACAGGGGACAATGACGGAAACGGCGGTCTTCATGATAATCCGGATAACAGGAGCTTAAGACGGTGGTACCGCCCTTTTCTTCCGCTGCATGCCGACATCAGGGTACTGTGAAGACGCGCGCAGGGACCGAGCTTTACCGGTTCCGCACCCAGCAGGCGGCAGAACGCGCGGTCCCACTTGTTCAGTCCTGCAAAGCCGGGACCGATTTCCACGCCTTTCAACCATTTGCGGTAACGCGCCGCCAGTCCCCTGCGTTCCTCTTCATCCAGCCGCCGGAAGATTTCCTCTGCGGAGGTGACGTGAGCCAGCAGATAACGCTTCATGATATGGGCCAGCCAGCCCTGCCTGACGGCAGATTCCAGCCAGCCGATTTTTTCCCAGTAGGCCGTCACATATTCCAGACGGTCCATGTTCATGGAGTAAAACCATCCGTCCCGGTCCCAGACGTCGGAAAGGGATCCGGCCCTTTTCCTGCGGTAAAAGTACAGTTGATCCGGAATGACTGCGAGCCGTGACGCGTGGGGAAGCGCCGTCAGCCAGAAAATGTCATCTTCCCCGCCGCGGAACCCTGGTTTCATGCGCAGGCCGTTTTCTTCAAAAAAGGAACGCCTGTACACCTTGTTCCATACCACCACGTCCATCCGGAGCCATACGGACTCACCGCTGAAACAGGATTTTTTGGCATCAGGTTCAAATCCGGGTTCCGGCGCGTGCCCGGCGTCTTCCATCACCGTGCCGTCTTCTTCGGAAAAGGAGGTATATCCGCAAGCCGCCACCTCCGCACCATGCCGCTGCGCGGTTTCCACCAGCCGGGCATACATGGAGGTATCCACGTAATCATCCGGATCCACAAAGCCGATGTATTCACCCGCCGCCGCATCCAGCCCCGCATTGCGCGCGGAAAAGGCGCCCCCGTTTTCCTGGTGAATCACCCGGATGCGGGCGTCCTTTTCAGCCCATCCGCGCAGTACGGCCGGCGTATCGTCCGTGGAGCCGTCGTTGACACAGATGATTTCCAGGTCTTCCCAGGTCTGCCGGACCAGGCTTTCCAGGCATTCATCCAGATAAGGAGCAACGTTGTAGCAGGGTAAAATAATGGAAACAGTACCATCCATAGAGAAATCGGGAGTATCATTCAGTTTTTCATGGGAAAAACCAGCGGAAACCATGATTCATGATGCCCGCGCCTTTTCCCGCAACGGCTACCTTACTTCAACACAGGCGTTCCCGCAAGCCCCAACGATGCGCAGAATGTTAAGAACCAGTCCGCCGGGAAGCTATTTCCCACCGCCGCAAGAGGAAAGCTTCCCTTTAAGCCTGTAGTAACGTCCCCGCCGTCCGCGGCAGCGGGAGAGAAGCTTCCACCACGCACGGGACAGGAAGCCGGGATGTTCCGGCGGAGAAGCCAGCATCCGGCATAGCTCAAAGTCCCATTTGCCGAGAGTCCGGAACGCTTCCGCTTCCCCCGCCAGGGCAAACCATTCCCGGCATTTGCCGCGCAGGCGCCCCCATTCCTCCTCACTCAACTGCGGCAGGGGCTGCCCCGGATTCAGCAGCCGGACCAGAAGATAATGCCTCAGAGCCCGGAGTACCCAGCCGCGCTCCAGGCCGGATTCCAGCCAGCCGCATTTTTTCCAATACTCCGTAGCATGCAGCAGCCGTTCCGCCACCAGCAGGAGGGGACGTTCCTGCGCTTCCAGCATCTGGGAGACGGAGCCGTGCCTCTGGCGGCGGTACCAATACAAGCGGTCCGGTATCACAGCCAGGCACGTGGCATGGGCCAGCACCATCAGCCAGAGGACGTCGTCCTCCATGGATCTGAAAGAAGTTTCAAAACGGAGACCGTGCCGGTCCAGAAAATCTCTCCGGTACAGCTTGTTGCATGTCACCACGTCCATCCGCTCCCAGACGGAGTTCGTTCGCATCACGTCTGACTGCACCCCCTTGTCCACGCCCGGAGCCGGAGACCAGCTCAGTTCCTCCAGCACGGAGCCGTCTCCGTCGGAAAAGCTGGTGTAGCCGCAGGCTGTCACATCAGCGCCATGCCTGCGGGCTTCCTCCACCAGGCGGGCAAACATGGAAGGTTCCACATAGTCGTCCGGATCCACAAAACCCACGTATTCACCTCCGGCCATATCCATTCCGAGGTTCCGCGCCAACGCCTGCCCTCCGTTTTCACGGTGAATGACGCGGATGCGGTCCTCCTTTTCCGCCCATGCGTCCAAAAGAGCCGGGGTCACGTCCGTAGAACCGTCATTCACGCAGATGATTTCAATATTCCGCAAGCTCTGGTTCACCAGGCTGTCCAGGCAGGCCTCCACATACGGGGCCACATTGTAACACGGAACAATAATGGAAACGGACATGGTGCATCAGCTATGGGTTTTACCTCCGCAGGAAGCCAGAAGCAGACGGAGAGCGTAATAGCGACCGCGGCGCCCTTTGCGGAGGGAAAGGCGTTTCCACAAGATGCGGGACAGCAAGCCGGGACGTTCCGCAGGTCGTTCCAGCAGGCGGCAAAAAGCTGTTTCCCATTTGTCAAGACCCTGCAACCGCTCCGTGCCTTCTACCAGGGAGAACCATTCCCGGAACTGGCCGTGCAGCTGCGCCCATTCCCCCGCAGTCAGACGTGGGAGCGGCTTGTGCGCAGGCACCAGATGGACAAGCAGGTAGTACCAGAGGGCATGCAGAACCCAGCCGCGCTCCAGGCCGGATTCCAGCCAGCCGCATTTTTTCCAGTAAGCGGTGGCATGGAGAAGACGGTCCGCAACGAGGGGCAACGGGCACCCCTTCTCCTCCCATGCCAGGGAGATGGCGCCCTTCCTCTGGCGGCGGTACCAGTATAATTGATCCGGAATCACAGCCAGCCGGGTAGCGTGGGCCAGCACCATCAGCCAGAAGGCATCGTCCTCCCCCTGCCGGAAGCGGGGCTCAAAGCGGAGGCCGTTCCTTTCCAGGAATTCCCTCTTGTAAAGCTTGTTCCATGCCACGGCGGCCATCCTTCTCCATACGGCATTTTCCTGAAAAACGCATGCCTGTACATTCTCTTCCACTCCTTCTTCCGGTGACAGGCTCCATTTTTCCAGTATGGAACCGTCACGGTCGGAAAAACCGGTATAGCCGCAGGCCGTCACATCCGCATCACTCCTGCGGGCTTTTTCCAGCAGGCGGCCATACATGGAGTGTTCCACGTAATCATCCGGGTCCACAAAGCCGATATATTCCCCGCCAGCCAGGGCCATGCCGGTATTGCGCGCCGCAGAAAGGCCGCCGTTTTCCCGGTCCACCACCCGGATGCGGCCATCCCTTTCAGCCCATGCGCGCAGGATGGCTGGGGTATCGTCCCCGGAACCGTCATTCACGCTAATGATCTCAAGGTCCCCCAGCGTCTGGAGAGTTAGGCTTTCCATGCATTTATCCAGATAAGGAGCTACATTATAACAGGGGACGATGATGGAAACAGCCGCGCTCATACCAAGAAAACCCTATGTAAACGGATTTCAAATTCGATTTCAGGGAATGTGATTAAAAATCAAAAGCCTCCCGGATCGACCGAATCATATTCCGCATCAGGGACCGGATGCCCCATTTCCACGCTTTTTGTCTTGGCTTACGGAAACATCTTTGGTTTACAGGGGCAGGCGGCAAAGCCTTTCTCAAAGCGGTCCGCCTTATCACCCCCATATCTTTTCCAGCATCGTGGCACGCATACTTGTAGGCTTATCAGGCGGAGTGGACAGCTCCGTGGCAGCGGCCCTGCTCGTGGAGCAGGGCCATGACGTAGTGGGGGCCTACATGAAAAACTGGGTGAATGACGAAGGCATCCCCGGCGAATGCCCGTGGGAACAGGACATTCAGGACGCGCTGGCCGTCGCCAAAACAACAGGTATTGAATTCCGGGTCATTGACCTGGTGGACGAATACCGCGCCCGCATCGTGAATTATCTGATTGAAGGCTACCGCGCCGGATATACGCCCAACCCGGACGTATTGTGCAACCGGGAAATGAAATTCGGCGTCTTTCTGGATTATGCCCTGGAACAGGGGTTCGATTACGTCGCCACCGGCCATTACGCCCGCAGGATGGACACGCCGCAAGGGGCTTTCATCCTGCGCGGGCGGGACCCGAACAAGGATCAATCCTACTTCCTGTCCCTGATGCGCCCGGACCAGATAGCCCGCGCCGTCTTTCCCCTTGGGGATCTGCTGAAACCGGAAGTGCGCGTTCTTGCGGAAAAATACGGCCTCCCCACGGCACGCAAGAAAGACAGCCAGGGCATCTGTTTCATCGGCCAGGTAAAAATGAGCGATTTCCTGCGCCACTACCTGCCGGACAAGCCCGGCAAAATCGTGGACACGGAAGGCCGGACGCTCGGCACGCACAACGGCCTGCATCTGTTCACCATGGGCCAGAGGAAAGGGCACGGCGTCGCCTCCCCGCGGGAGGGAGTCGCCTATGTGGTGGTGGGAAAGGATGTCCAGCGCAACCGCCTGATTCTGGGATACGAAGACGCGTCCACGCGGGGATTGTACGCGTCCCGCGCCGTGGTCGGCGGCATTTCCAATACGCTCGCTCCCCTGCCGGCCCGCGTCATGGCCCAGCCCCGCTACCGGGCCAAGGCGGAATGGGCCTCCTGCGAATATCTGGAAGAAGGAAAGGTGCGCCTGGGCTTTGACACGCCCCTCCGGGCCCTGGCCGTGGGACAGGTCTGCGCCTTTTACGACGGAGGCAAGTTGCTCGGGGGCGGCTTTTTTGAATCCATAGAACCATGACTGACCCGGAACGCACCATAGCCGCACAGGCCACCGCCGCAGGACAGGGAGCCATCGCCGTCATCCGCATGAGCGGTCCCGGCTGCATGGACATCCTGAAACAATGCACCCCTGCGGCTTTCACGGAACGCCTCCGGCCGCGCAGGGCGACGCTGGTCTGCATCCGGGACGCGGAAGGAGCCGCCATTGACCAGGCGCTTGTCACCTGGTTCCCCGCCCCGGCCAGTTATACGGGGGAAGATACCGCGGAAATCTCCTGCCATGGCGGCATGCTGGTGACGGACCGCCTGCTGAAACGCCTCTACCAATGCGGGGCCTCCCCAGCGGAACCGGGAGAATTTACAAAAAGGGCCTTTCTGAACGGGCGCATGGACCTGACCCAGGCGGAAGCCGTGATGGATGTGATTTCCGCCGGGAGCGACCTGGCCCTGAAAGCCGCGCAGACCCAGCTGGACGGAGGCATCGGCGCCCAGGTGGACGAACTGAAAGACAACCTGGTTCATGTGCTGGCCCACATTGAGGCCTATATTGATTTTCCGGATGAAGACATTTCCCCGGACACCGCCTCCGATCTGCTGGCGCGCCTCCGGAGCATGGAGGAAAAACTGGCCGCCCTCCTCAAAACTGCCGAAGGCGGACGCCTGCTGCGGGAAGGCATCCGCACGGCGATCGCGGGACCTCCCAACGTGGGAAAATCCAGCCTGCTGAATACCCTGCTGGGATATGACCGGGCCATTGTCAGCAATATTGCCGGTACCACGCGGGACACGGTGGAGGAATCCATTCAGCTGGCCGGGCTGGCCCTGCGGCTGATTGATACGGCCGGTGTCCGCGAATCTTCCGACGTCATTGAACAGGCAGGCATTACCCGCACCAACAGGGCTCTTGAAACCGCGGATCTGGTTCTGGAAGTGGCGGATGCCTCCACGCCCCGGATCCAAGACTTCCCCGCCCCTGTTCTCACCGCGCCCCGGCTGCTCATTCTGAACAAGTGCGACCTGGGAGTCCATCCGGACTGGAAGGCCGTGCCCGGCATCCGGTTTTCCTGCGCCACCGGGGAAGGAAGAAAGGAATTGGAGGAAGCCATTATCCAGGCCTTTTCCTCCTCCCTGCCCGGTGAAACGGGCAGCTCCCTGGTAGCCATCAATGCCCGGCACCAGCATGAACTGGGCCTCTGCCGGGAGCATGTCCGGCTGGCTTCGGAATCCATCTCCCGCCAGGAAAGTCCGGAATTCACAGCCCTGGAACTGAGAGAGGCCCTGACGCACCTGGGAGAAATCACCGGAGCCGTGGATACGGAGGACGTGCTGGGCGCCATTTTTTCCTCCTTCTGCCTGGGGAAATAAGAAGAAGCTTTCATCAACAGGTTTTTCTGACTCCAGATTCTTCTTTCCTCTCCATTCTGTGGAAGGATGGCAATCATCCAAAAATTTATTTGCGGATATTTTCATTGATTCCGGCTTGTTAATTCGCTATCGATATCATGTTTTATGTTGCGCACCCTTTCTCTCTTTTTCCTTTTCGCTCTGGTTCCTGTTCAAGCCGCCATTTATTTTGCCCATAATGTTTCCGAAGATTCGGGGTTCATAAATACCAAAAAATACTGGAACGGAGATTCCGATTTATGCTGGGCGGCCACAGCCAGCAATATGCTGCAATGGTGGCAGAATAATTCCTCCGGCATTCCGGCTTTCGTTCCCAACGGCCAGAATGAAAGCGGAAGAACGGAAATTTACGATGTGTTTTGCAATAATTGGGCCAATACCGGGAAAGGCATAGAAATAGGCCTGCGGTGGTACCTGGGAGGGAAACCTCTCAATCCCAACAATTATTTATACGATTTTAAGGAAACCATCACTGAACCGCAGAATACTGGCCGATACTGGGAGGGATACATTACATCTCTGGGATTGTCCTCTTCCACCTGGGAAGGCGACTGCCCTTTCATCAGCAGCAAATACTTCACGCAAAGCGACTTTCCCCTCCAGTTCGGTACAGACCTCGTCTCATTTTTCCAGAATGGCGGCGTAGTGGGACTTTCCATTGCTCCTGCATCAGGTCCGGGTCATGCCATTACCTGCTGGGGAATTGAGGTTGACGACACTACCGGCATGGCCAAATCCCTGTACGTCACAGACTCCGACAACGGACAAGGTCTGGAAAAACGGGACGTTTATTATCATGAAACGGATGGAACCCTGCACTTGGGGAGCGAGAACGGCCCTCGAATCAACGCATACGACGCCCTGATGCTGCCCTTTTATAATGTTCCGGAACCTTCCACGGCAGTTCTCACCACCCTCGCGGCGGGAACTGCCTTTTGCCGCCGCAGGCGCCGACGCTCTTAAGGCTTCACGAAAACATTCCCTCCTGTCAAGTTTCCGGTTCTTCAGGAGGCGAATCGGTATCCGAGGTGAATAACGGAATGTAGGAAGGCAGGTTCCAGTTCCAGCGGATGGCCGCCAGGCGTACGGAAAGCGTGACCATGAAGCCCGTCACGAAGCAGGTGGAAGAATCAATTCCGGCATAGTAAAGCACCGCGTACGCCACGCCTCCCAGCAGGGCCGCGGTGGCGTATAGTTCTCCGGGACGGAACACGTAGGGAACGTTGCCGGTAAGCACGTCGCGCAGCAGGCCGCCCGCCACGCCGGTACAAATGCCCATCATCACGGAAACAGTGGGCGTATAGCCGTGGAGATAGGATTTTTCCGTGCCGATCATGCCGAAAAGGGCCAGAACGATAGCATCCGCCACGCGGATAGTGCCCATGGGTGGCGGATATTTCTGGGCCACATAAAAGGTTGCCAGGCTGGTGACGACGGAGGCCAGAACAAAAATTTCCCCTGAGGGGAGCGTCCAGTACACCGGTATGTCCAGCAGGATGTCACGCACGGTTCCGCCGCCCAGAGCAGCCAAGGTGCCGCAGACAATCACGCCGAACAAATCCATTTTCACCCGCGAGGAAGCGATGGAACCCGCCAGGGCTCCAATAATCGTGCTCATGATTTCACAGGTGGAGAGGAACATGGCGGGAGGAACAGGAAAAGAGGCGTATTCAGCAGACCCGTATCCACGGCAGGCAGGAGTCCTGGCTGGCGCAGAACAGGGAGGTGGAAGCCAGCCCCATGTCATGCAGGGTATCACGCATCAGGCTTTCTGCCAATGCCGGAGAATTGCTTTCTGCGCTCAGGTGAGCCAGCACCACGTTTTTCAGGGCGTCATGGGCAATCCGCCTCAGCAGGTCGCACGCCTGCTCATTGGACAGATGCCCGTGCGCGGAGGCGATGCGCTGTTTCAGCGGCCAGGGCCTCTTGGGAGTGGCCGCCAGCATGTCCGGATCATAGTTTGATTCCACCACCAGACTATCCACCATGGCAAGATATTCCGCGATGCAGCCGGGAGCCTGCCCCGTATCGGAAATAAAACCCAGACTGGACCGTTCCGTTTCAAATTTGAATCCCACCGGGTCCACGGCGTCATGGTAAGTGGGGAAGGGGGTAATGACGATATCTCCTATTTTGAACGATTGGCCCTTTTCAAAATAGGCCCAAGGGGCCTCCGGCGCTTTTTCCTGGACGCACATGGCCGTATGGCGGGTGGCGTAAACGCGCACGGCATGTTTTCTGGTGAACTGGTGTACGCCTTTCATGTGGTCCGCGTGTTCGTGGGTGAGCAGAATGGCGTCCAGCTCATCCGGCTCCACGCCGGCAGACCTCATCTTATCCCGCAGCCTGGAGGCGCTGAACCCGGCATCCACCAGCAGGACGGTTTCCCCCGCCCTGACAATGGTGGCATTTCCCCCGCTGCCGCTGCCCAACACGCAAAACTGCATCATGCGCGGAATATAATACCGCCCCCGGAAGGGAGCAAGACCGTATCCATGCTTTTTTTATGACATGGGAACATGAAAAAATACTTTTTTCCAGTACGGGGTTGACATTTCAGGTGCATTAAAGTGTATTGAAGTCACTACGTAGTGTACTTGCATGCGATGAGCAGTGTATCAGACAACCTTTTTGGTGCATACACGCACAAGCTGGACCCCAAAAACCGGATTGCCATTCCGGCCGAATGGAGGCCCTCCGAAGGTTGCGCCCTGCTCCTGTTATCCGGCCGGCGCCTTGATTTGCCGACCGTCAAAGCCTATACGCGGGAAAAATTCCAGCAACTCATTGACAAGATAGAAGCAACGCCCGGCTATACGGAAGCGCAGATCGACCTGTTCATCGGTAAATTATACGCCAACTGTGTGGAGGCTGTCATCAACGCTCAAGGCAAGCTACTGATACCCAAGCAAATGTGCGAACACGCACAGCTCAGTTCCTCCGTCCGGCTCGCTGCGCGGAGAGGATATTTCGAATTGTGGGAACCCTCTCTCTATGAAGAAGTTTCCCGGCGCGAGAACGCCAGCATCTCCGACATCAACCAATCCTACGGCATTCTCTGACTTTCCTTCATGCCCCCAGATTCCTCCATTCCGCCCGATCCTCAGGCACGCCCCTGCGCAACGCTTGCATTGCGCCCGGGCTGGCTTGCTTCCGACCTGGGCATCGGAGCCAGAACCGGGCTGCATGCGGAACTCACGGCTTATTCCATCGTTTTTTGGGGGCACGATGCCCTTCCGGCGCAGGATATGGTTGCCTGGCAGCAGGAAAAGGCACGCCTCATGGCGGAGATGTCCCTGGCCGGGCAAAAGGGCGCCTATGGCAAGCTGGGCGCATTGTCTTCCGGCCTGAACCGGGCTTTTGACAACCATATTGAGCTTTCTTTACGCGCGGGCGCGGGTACGCACGTCCGCACGGAGGAGGCGCTGGCCCTGGCAAACGGGCTCGCGGAAGAAACGTCCTGCCGCGTGCTGGCGTGGAGCGTCTGCCGCAACCATGTGCATGTGATTGCGGAGCTGACGGAGGAAAAAGGAGTGGATGAGCTGGTCTGCTCCTGGAAGGCGCTGGCCCCCTCCATGAACTGGGAAGACGCGTACCACACGGAAGCCCTGAAAGCCAGGGAAGCCGCTGCCAGGGTGGACGCCCTGATCTCCGAACTGGGGGATGACGCCGTTGCCGCCGTTGATGCGGAAGCGGACGGGGCCGTTTCCGGAACCGGCTTCCGGCACATTACCGTTCTGTTGCATGAGACGGTGGACATGCTGAAGGCAGGCCCCGGTAAATTCATCGTGGACTGCACGCTTGGCGGCGGCGGCCATACGGAACTTCTGCTGGAACAGGGAGCCACCGTCTGGGGCATTGACCGCGATGCGGACGCCCGCCGCGCCGCCATGCTCAGACTGGCGCGCTTCGGTTCCCGTTTCAAGGCGCTCGCCGGCAACTTCCAGGATGTGGAAAGCATTCTTTCCCAGCAGGGGGTTTCCCGGGTGGACGGGCTGCTGGCGGATCTGGGCGTTTCCTCCCACCAGCTTGACACCGCCGCCCGCGGCTTTTCCTTTAGGGAAGACGGCCCTCTGGACATGCGGATGGATACCCGCGCCGCCTTCTCCGCCCGGAATCTGGTGAATGAAGCCCCGGAAGAAGAAATCGCAAACATTATCTGGCAATTCGGAGAGGAACGCGCTTCCCGCGCCATCGCCCGCGCCATTGGAAAAGCCCGCGCCCAAGCCCCCATCACCACGACCGCACAGCTTGCCCGCATCGTGGAATCCGTCCTGCCGCGCAAAGGAAGGCAACACCCCGGCACCCGCACGTTCCAGGCTCTGAGAATAGCCGTCAACGGCGAGCTGGATGCCCTGGACGCCCTGCTGGATTCCTCCGTGCGCCTGCTTGGGCAGGGGGGCCGCATGGCCGTCATCACCTTCCACAGCCTGGAAGACCGCAGGGTCAAGCAGTTCTTCGAGCTGCGGAGCCGTCCGGAAATAGACCGCCCGGAATGGCCGGCTCCCCGCCCCAACCCGGATTACTGTTTCCGCCCGCTTTCCCGCAAGCCCGTTACTGCGGGAGAAGAAGAACTTTCAATCAACCCCCGTTCCCGCAGCGCCAAGTTGCGCGGCGTGGAAAAAATCATCTGACCATCTCTCTTTCGCCACCGCCATGAAAAGATTCAAACAACGTTTCACCGGCCACCAGATCAGCGTGAGCATGATCATGTGGCTCATTGCTTTCGCCTCCCTTACCTGCGGGGCGGGCATCACTTACGCCGTGCTGAAAAACGACCAGATCCAGGTTGCGCGCGACATCAAGCAGATGAACGAAGAAATTGCCTCCTGCGAACTCACAAAGGAATATTACCGTTCCAAGACTTCCTCCCTGACCAGCCGCTGGGCCATCCGCGACAGACTGGCCCAGGACAAGTCCAATCTGCAGCCTATCGAGCCCTCAGCCGTAGAATACATTTCTTCCGAAAACGCTTCCCGCATCGCCGCGGCAGGCCATTAAACGCGTTGAGCCGTTCATGATCACGATCACGAAGTCCAGATTTGCCAGAAGAAGCCTCGTCCTGTGCGGCCTGGCGGGCGCGGCGGTCATCTGGCTGATGTTGTCGCTGGTCAATCTTCAGCTGGTTTCCCCCAGGAAAACGAGCGGCGTTTCCAGCGGCGGCATTATTGAACGGGAGGTTCTCCTGCCCCAGCGCGGCCGCATCATGGATGCCAATGAGGAAATCCTCACCAGCAATATGCAGAGCTCTGAGTTGATTGCGGACGGCTATCATCTGAACGACCCCAAGACTATCAGCTGGGCTCTGGCTTATTCCAAGGCCGTCCATTCCCCCTTCTGGGAGAAAGCCGCAACGGATAAGGAAAAGGAGAAGCTCGTTTCCGGCTTCCGCAGCAAGATTCTGGGGCAGGCCGCCAGCAAAAAGGACGGCAGCAAGGAACATAACCTGGCGAAAATCCTGCTGGAAGAGCCTGAAGACGGGCCGGAAGGGGTGGACATGGCCAGGAAAAAGCTGGAAGAGCTTTACGAGCCGGAGATGGTGAAAGAATACGTGCAGGCGCACCTGGAATACGCCGCCAAAGTGATTGCCCCCTTCCTGCCGGACATGAGCGTGCAGGATATCATCAATACGGTGGAAAAAGACGGGGCGATTCCCAAGAAGCGCATCGTCATTGCCAAAAACCTGTCCGAGGAAAAAGCGGAACTGCTGCGGCAGGCTATCCAGAACGCCCGCGTCCAGGGATTCCGTTTTGAAACTTCCTCCAAACGCGTTTATTCCGTGCCGGAATGCATGGTGCATATTCTTGGCTACATCGCCCAGACGAAGGACAGCGGCCCCCGGCCCGTAGCCCTTTCCGGCCTGGAAAAGCAGCTTGACGACCAGCTGCTGGGCCACAACGGCATCAGGGAGTACCGGAAAGACAGCCGCGGACGCATCATTCCCTCCGCGGATTCCCGCTTCAAGGATGCCGTGGACGGGCTGAACGTGCGCCTGACGGTAAACATGGAGTACCAGACGATCGTGGAGGAGGAGCTGGACGCAGCCATCTCCCTTTACACGGATCAGACTCACAAACCCCGCGGCTGCATTATTGTGGTGGAACCCAAGACCGGCAGCATTCTGGCGATGGCCAGCCGGCCCCACTATAATTTAAATACGCGCGAGGGCCTTCAGGAAGGCGCTTACCATTTCGCCGTTCAGTCCCTGTACGAACCCGGCTCCACCTTTAAAATAGTTTCCGTCACATCCGCCGTGGACAGCGGAAAGGCCACGTTCGACACCATGATTAACTGCACCCCCTATCCGGTGCCCGGTTCCCGCCCCGTCACGGACGCCCCCCGTTCCTATGGAGGTCTGACCGTAGCGGGCGTGTTGAAAAAATCCAGCAATCCGGGCGCCTTCCGCATTGCGCTGAAATCGGGCTGGCCCACGTATAAAAAATACTTTGATCTGTACGGGTTTTCCTCCAAAACGGGCATCGACCTGCCGGGGGAAACCAACAGCCAGTGCCAGGACGGCAGCAATTTTGTCAACTTTTCCCGCATCAGCTTCGGCTACTCCCTGATGGTGTCCCCCCTGCAGGTCGCCATGGCTTATGCCGCCATAGCCAATGACGGCGTGCGCATGCGCCCCCGGCTGGTTGACGGCATTTATGTGGATGACAAGAACTTCCAGCCTTCCCCCCCCGTGGAGGTATGCCGGGTCATGAGCGTCAAGACGGCCCGGGACCTTCGGAACGCCCTGTTCCACGTTACGGATCTGGACGGAACCGCCAAAAGAGCGCGGATTGAAGGCTACAACGTGGGAGGCAAAACCGGAACCGCCCACAAGGTGAAGCCTACAGGCGGCTATTTTGAAAACCGCTACACCGTCTCCTTCGTAGGAATGCTCCCGGTGGAGGACCCGGCCTTCGTCTGCCTCGTCGTCATTGACGATCCCACTTCCAAGCACTGCCATCCCGGAGGCGGAACCGTATGCGCCCCGGTCTTCCAGAAACTGGCCACCCGCCTGGCGGCCGCCATGAACATTCCCAAAAATTCCCCTTCCGCAGAGGCAAATAAAAAAGCCTCCCGTGCCCAGGCCTCTTCCACCCCATCCAAACCGCCGCGCAGATAATCCCGTCATGAAGCTACTTACCTTACTCAAAGACCTTCCCTCCCATACGCTCACCGGCTCCCCCCAGGTGAAAATCTCACATCTGGAATGCGACAGCCGGCGCATTCTGCCCGGTTCCTGCTACATTGCCCTGAAAGGAACCCGGGCGGACGGTCATGAATTCATCCCGGAGGCCATTCGCCGCGGAGCCTGCGCCGTCGTCGCGGAAATGCCCTGCACGCAGGAAGCCAGGGAAGCCGGAGTCAGCTGGGTGGAAGTGAACGATTCCCGCCTGGCCGTCAGCCTGATGGGCGCAGCCTGGAACGGGCGCCCTTCCCGCCACATGACCATGATCGGCGTGACGGGGACGAACGGAAAAACCACGACGGCCTACATTGCCCATTCCCTGCTCAAGCAGTCCTGGCTGCGCGCCGGATTGATCGGCACCATCGCCTATGACAACGGAGAGGAAATCACCCCTTCCACCCATACCACGCCCGGACCGCTGGAACTGGAACACCTGCTGAAGGAAATGTATGAAAACGGCTGCCGCGGCGTCTCCATGGAGGTCTCTTCCCACGCGCTGGACCAGGAACGCGTGGCCGGCATCAATTTCAACGTGGGCATTTTCACCAATCTGACCCAGGACCACCTGGACTACCACCACACTATGGAGAATTATTTCCAGGCCAAGGCGAAATTGTTCGAACAGATGGCGCAGGACACCAGATCCCGGCGAAAACCCGTGGCCGTCATCAACATCGACGACGCTTACGGCCGCCGGCTGGCGGAAATGTTCTCCGGCCGCATGACCGTAAAGACCTACGGGTCCGCCCTGGGGGCGGATTTCCGCATGCTGGTGCACCACGCCACCGCCAAAGGCAGCGAGTACGAATTGGAATACAAGGGGAAAAGCTACCTGGTCCGTGTCCCCCTGATCGGCAAGTTCAACATGTACAACAGCCTGGCCGCGCTGGCCGCCGTCATTTGCGCCGGCATCCCCGTGCGGGACGCCATTGCGAACCTTCAGAATATTCCGCAGGTCCCCGGCAGGCTGGAACTATTCACCCACCCCGGAGGCGCCCAGATCTTCATTGACTATGCCCACACGCCGGACGCCCTGGAAAACGTCTGCAAGACGCTCAAGGAACTGTGCTCCCGCCGCCTGATTACCGTGTTCGGCTGCGGCGGGGACCGGGACAGGGGAAAACGTCCCCTGATGGGAGCCGCAGCCGCACGCCTGTCAGACGCCTGCATCGTCACCTCCGACAATCCCAGAAGCGAGGAACCCCTCTCCATCATCAACCAGATTGCGGCGGGCATGCCGGAAGGAAGATACGCCATTATTCCGGACCGGGCCAGGGCCATTGCCACCGCTATTGACCAGGCACGTCTTGGAGACATCGTCCTCATTGCGGGCAAGGGCCATGAAAATTACCAGGAGCTTTCCACCGGCCGCATTGATTTCAGCGACGCCAAGGAAGTGCGCCGCAACATGTTCATCAAGGAACGGGAAGAATTCCCCCAGGCATAACACGTTATTCCATCTTTCTTTCATGATTTCCCTCACAGCGCACGGCATCTGCAACATCATCGGCGGAAAATTGGTCAGCGGCCCCTTTGACAGGGTCGCTTCCGGCGGCGTGTGCACGGACAGCCGCCATTTGCCGCCCCATGCCGTTTTCTTCGCGCTGGGGGGAGAAAAATTTGACGGCAACCTGTTTGCCCCGGAGGCATCCCGTACCGCGGCCGCCGCCGTCGTCAGCCGTGTGGAGGAAGGCATGGCCCCCTCATGCGCCGTCATTCTGGTGGAAGACACGCTGGAAGCCCTTCAGAGGCTGGCCGCCTGGTGGCGTTCAGAGCTTACCCTCACCGTCATCGGCCTGACCGGCTCCAACGGAAAAACCTCTACCAAGGATCTGACGGCCTCCGTTCTTTCACAGGGGCTCCGCACCATCGCCACGCAGGGCAACCTGAACAACCACATCGGCGTCCCCCTCAGCATCCTCCGGGCCGCCCCGTCCGACGAAGCCGCCGTATGGGAAATGGGCATGAACCACTCCGGGGAACTGGCTCCCCTGTGTGAAATGACGCGCCCGAAAATCGGCATCATCACCAGCATCGGCACCTCCCATATGGAATACCTAGGCTCCCGGGAAAACATCGCCCGGGAAAAATGCACGTTGGCACACTGCCTGCCGGAAGACGGCTTCATGATTTTTCCGGCGGACTGCGATTATGCGGATATGATCCGTCAATCCACCCGCGCCGCCTGTATTGACTGCGGCATTGGCGCCGGAACCGTTCGCGCGGAAAATCCCGTCTCTACCGAGAACGGAACACGCTTCATCCTTTCCATCCCGGATTTCTGCCGGGAAGAGGTGGAATTGCCCGTCCACGGCCGGCACATGGTAACCAACGCGCTTCTGGCCGCCGCCGCCGGCTGGGTGGCAGGTCTTGCGAAAGAGCAAATCGCCTCCGGTCTCACCCAGGCGCGGCTTACGGGCGGAAGGCTTCACTGCTCCCGGATCAACGGCATTCTGGTAGTGGATGACACCTACAACGCCAACCCGGATTCCATGCAGGCCGCCCTGCGCACCTTAGCAGAGCTTTCCTGCGCCGGCAGACGCTTTGCGGTGCTGGGCAGAATGGGGGAACTGGGCGTGTTTTCCGAGGAAGGGCATGTTCTGGTGGGCCGCACGGCGGAAGAACTCCGTCTTGACTGCGTCGTCAGCGTGGGAACGGACGCCGCCCGGATTACGGACGCTATTTCTCCCAATTCATTCACTCAACGCCTGAACTTCAGCTCCGCGGAAGAAGCGGCCGAATGGCTCCGCAGCCATACGGCGCCGGGAGACATCGTCCTCTTCAAAGGCAGCCGTCTTGCCCGGATGGAGCAAGTCATGAACCTTACCTTTCCGCCACAGTAAATTGTATGCATTCCCTCATTGAACAGTTCAGCCCCTCAGGGGCATTTGCAGGACCGGCAGGGAGAGCCCTCCTGGCCTGCCTGGTTTCCTTTGCCTTGACGATGATCTTCGCCCCGCGGGTCATCCGGGAGCTGATTTCCCTGAAAATCGGCCAGCCCATCAGGACAGCGGAGGAAGTGCACAAGCTGGCGGAACTCCACGGAGCCAAGGCGGGAACGCCCACCATGGGCGGCGTGCTGATCGTGGGTTCCATGACGGCGGCTACCCTGTTGTGCGCCAGAATGGGCAATCCCTTTATCATTTCCTGCCTGATCGTCACCCTGGCGCTGGGCCTGCTGGGATTCCGGGACGATTACCTGAAGGTGGCGAAAAAAACCTCGGACGGCATTTCCGCACGTAAAAAACTCCTCGTCCAGTTCCTGGCCGGCCTGGCCGGCGTCACCTTCCTGTACCTGTACCCGGAAGGCAGTCCCCGCGTGGAACTTCACGACTACATATCCTCCCTGTTCATTCCGTTCTATGGCCAGGTGAACCTGCCATGGTTCGTTTACATTCCTTTCGGCGTCGTGGTGGTCATGTCCGCCTCCAATGCGGTGAACCTGACGGACGGCCTGGACGGCCTTGCCTCCGGCTGCTCTGTCGCCACGGGCATCACTTACGCCATCATTGCCGTCCTCTGCGGAAGCTGGCTGACGGCTGATTCCCTGGATATTCCCTTCCACCCCGGCGCGGGAGAAATCAGCGTCTTCATGATGGCCCTGGTTGGGGCCTGCCTGGGCTTCCTGTGGCACAACTGCTACCCGGCGAAGGTATTTATGGGAGACACCGGTTCCCTGGCCCTGGGCGGCGCGTTCGGTATGGCTGCCGTCTGCACGGCGCAGGAGCTTCTCTTTATCGTCATCGGGGGCGTCTTCGTCATGGAAGCCGTGTCCGTCGTCCTGCAGGTGGGCAGCTACAAGCTGCGCCACGGCAAACGCATCTTCGCCATGGCTCCCATCCACCACCATTTTGAACTCAAAGGCTGGAAAGAAACGCAGGTGATTGCCCGCTTCTGGATGATCAGCCTCCTGCTGGCTTTCCTGGGCCTTTTCCTGATTACTACCGCCTGACAAACCACGAACATGCAGCTCAATAACCTCAACATCGCCGTTCTGGGAGCGGGAAGAAGCGGACGCGCCGCGGCGCGCCTCGCCATGACGCATGGTGCACGGGTATGCGTGTTTGACGCTTCCTCCTCCATTGACGGATGGCCGGAAGACATTCCCCTGCATACCGCCGCCACGGAGGAAGACGGACGCGCCTTTCATGCGGATCTGGTGGTCATCTCCCCCGGCATTGAGACGGACAGCCCCTTTGTCAAATCCTTTGGACGGGAAGGCGTGGAAACCATCGGTGAAATGGAGCTGGCATGCCGCTTTTACCATGGCCGCATCATCGCCATCACCGGAACCAACGGCAAAACCACCACCACATCCCTGGTGGAAAAGATTTTGCTGCGCGCCGGAAAGACTGCCGTTGCCTGCGGCAATTACGGCGTTCCGGTGGCGGAAATCCTGCTCCGGGATTCTGTGCCGGATGTGCTGGCGCTGGAGGTCAGCTCTTTCCAGCTGGAAACCATCCGCGATTTTCACCCGGATGTGGCTGTATGGCTCAATTTTGCGCCGGACCACATGGACCGTTACAAATCCGTGGAGGATTACCACCGCGCCAAACTCCATATCTTCGACAACCAGACGGAAAAAGACCTGGCCGTCGTCCGCTCCGGGGAACGGCTTCCGCACCTGAAAGCCTCCGTGCTCACCTTCAGCCCGGAAGATCCGGCGGCTGATCTTTATTACCGCGAACCGTTGATCCTGGAGGGCGGCGCTTCCCTGCTGAACCTGGAAGAGACCGCCCTGAACCAGCGCCATAATGCGGAAAACGCCATGGCCGCCGTCCTGGCATGCCGCCACCTGGGCATTCCCGCAAAAACAGCCGCAGATGTATTAAAAGAGTTCACGCCCCCCGGCCACCGCTGCGAGACCGTCCGCACACTGGACGGCGTTTTGTGGCTGAACGATTCCAAAGCCACGAATCTGCACGCGCTGGAAGCGGCTTTGAAATCACAGCATTCCCCCGTCATCCTGATTGCCGGAGGCAAGGACAAGGGGCTGGATTACGTGCCCTTGCAGCCCATGCTGAAAGAAAAAGTGCGCGCCTGCGTGGTATTCGGCCAGATTGCGGACCAGCTCCAGCACGCTTTTTCCCCCGCAGTCCCCACGGAAAAAGCCGCAGATGTAGAGGCCTGCGTGGCAAAGGCCCGTTCTCTCGCCCTGCCGGGAGACACCGTCCTGTTCTCTCCCGGCACTTCTTCCTTTGACATGTTCACCGGCTATGTCCAGCGCGGCCAGGCCTTCAGGGACGCGGTGAATGCCCTGCCCCCCCTTTCCTGACAATTCACCAGAAAACGACCATCATGAAAACGACCAAAATACCTGATCACAATCCGACCGGACGCACCCGTCCGAAACGCAAAATGGGCACCGTATTACGCGCCAAACTCAGCAAATACCGCGCCCGCGTTTCCGAATTTGAAGACGATGCGCCCAGCAGCACCGTCGTGCGCTGGCTCGTCGTCCTTCTTCTTCTTCATCTTCTCGTCATCGGCGGCGTTTATGTCCGCAGCACCTGGTTCAGAAACACGGCGGAAACCGTAGAAATGGCAGCCGCCCTGCCCGCGCCGCCCACCGTCCCGCAGCGCCCCGCTCCCGCAGCGCCCCCGGCCGCTCTGTCCCAGGTTCCCCAGGCGCCACCCGCGGCCCCGGTCACCATCACGCAGCCGGAACAGGTAGTGGACGCGCGCCCCAACAGGCAGCCGGCCCCCGTGGCGGAGGAACACATTCCGGATGCGGCTCCGGTGGCAGGTCCTGCGCGCCACATCGTGCGCACGGGGGATACCTGGGAACGCGTCGCGCGTGACAACCAGGTGGCCGTCAATGACCTGAAAGCCGTCAATCCCAAAGTTCAGCGCCTTGTCAGCGGAAGCACGCTCGTCATTCCGGCCCGGCCAGGAGACAAATTTGAACCGGAAAAGTCCGCCGCGGAGGAATTGGAGCCGGAAAGCGTGCCCCACATTGTGAAGAAAGGGGAAACCCTCTCCGTAATCGCCCGCAAATACAAAATGAACTGGCGTACCCTCCAAAAATTCAACAAGATGAATGACCGGGACGTAGCGCGTCTCAAAATCGGGCAAAAAATCATGATCCCCAAAAAGTAGGCATCTTCCTGCCCTTCCGCCGCCATGTCTTCCAAAGTCTGCATGATTCTGGTCTGGTTCTTCGTCATCTGCCTTCTGGTCGTAGGCCTGGTGATGGTATCCAGCACGGCGGCGTGGGCGGAGGAAACCAAGCACCCGTACGAACCCCTGTTCAAGCAGACCGCCTTTGCCTGCGCCGGGCTGGTGGGGGCCATGATTCTCTCCCGGATAGACTACCGGATATGGAGGAAGTATATCTGGTGGATCCTTGGAGGGGCCTGTTTTCTGCTGGTGCTGTGCTATGTGCCCGGCATCGGGAAGGAAATCAACGGGGAACGCCGCTGGATCACCATCGGCATGCAGTTCCAGCCCAGCGAATGCGCCAAACTCTGCATGATGATGGCCCTGGCCAACTGGCTGGCCCTGTACCGGGACCGCACCACCTCTTTCTGGTGGGGTTTTGTGATGCCCGGCCTTATCTTCGGCATTCCTCTTGCCCTGATTCTTTTTGAAAAGGACATGGGCACCTCCGTAGCCCTGGCCCTGGCCGCGTTCTGCGTCATGTTTGTGGCCGGAACGCGCAAAATTTACCTGGGCGGGGCTTTCGCCCTGGCCGGAACGGCCCTGTACGTTCTGGTGCAGAGCAACGCCAACCGCCTGGAACGTTTCCTGGCCTGGAAAGACCTGGACGCCCACCGCCTGGGCGCCGGCCTCCAGCAGTACCGTGCTTCCATCGCCCTGTCCCGAGGGGGGCTGGACGGGGTGGGCCTGGGAAACAGCGCGGAAAAACACGGCACGCTTCCCTTCGCCCACACGGACTTCATTTTCGCGCCGCTGGGAGAGGAATTCGGTTTTTACGGGACCATGTTCGTCCTGCTCTGCTATTTCCTGATGACGTATGCCGGCATCGGCGTGGCCATGCAGTGCCGGGACACCTACGGACGGTTTCTGGCCGTGGGGATTGTCGCCATCATTTTCTGTCCCGCCATCCTGAACATCGCCGTGGTAACCAACGCCGTGCCCAATTCCGGCCTGCCGCTGCCCTTCATCAGCTTCGGGGGCACCAACCTGGTCTTTACGCTGGCCGCCCTGGGCATGCTCACCAGCATCCAGAGGTTTTCCACCGGCGCCCAGCCCAATTGTGAAATCACCCGCAAAGACGAACGCTCCATTGACGTAAGATTATGACTGAACCCTCTCTCAAACATCCCTCCCTGAACATCGTGATCGCCTGCGGCGGCACGGGGGGGCACCTTTTTCCCGGCATAGCCGTAGCCCAGGAACTTAAAAAGCGCGGCCACCGCGTCACGCTCCTCATCTCCCAGAAGAAAGTGGACGCCCAAGCCAGCAAAAATTACGGGGATCTTGACTTCCGCACCATTGAGGCCATCGCGATGCCCAAAATCCCATCCCTGTCCCTGCTGGGGTTCGGCGTCAGGCTGTACAAAGCCATCCGTTTCAGCCGCCATCTTCTGGACGAGGTGGAAGCGGACGTCGTCATCGGCATGGGAGGATTCACTTCATTCCCTCCCGTTTACGCCGCCCACCGCAAGGGAATCCGCACCTACGTGCACGATTCCAACGCGCTGCCCGGAAAGGCCAACCGCATGACCGCCAAATGCTGCACGAACGTGCTGCTGGGCATTGAGGAAGCCAGGCACTACTTCAATCCCGCCAAATGCATTGTCACCGGCACTCCGGTACGCCAGGAAATGGTGGCCCGGAAAGACAAAAACGAAGCCAGGGCGGAGCTCAACCTGCCCCAGGACCGCCGCGTGGCCCTGGTAATGGGCGGTTCCCAGGGGGCCAGGAATCTGAATTCCCTAGTCATTGAAGCCGCCCGGCAATGCGCAGACCTGTGCGACTTTCTCATCATCACCGGCTCCGCGGACTTTGCACGCGTCAGCCAGCTGACGGCGGACATGCCCCACGTGCACGTCATTGAATTCTGTTCCGCCATGGCTGCCGCTTATGCCGCAGCGGATGTGGTCATTTCCCGTTCCGGGGCGTCCAGCCTTACGGAACTGGCCCATATGGGGAAGGCCGCCCTGCTGGTTCCCTACCCCTTCGCCGCAGACGATCACCAGGCACACAACGCACGCGTTTTCGCGGCCCACGGCGCGGCGCGCATGATGCGTGAAAACACCCTCACGTCGGACGATATTGCGGCTTTCCTGAATGAAGTACTCAAGGATTCCTCCCTGCTGGCCTCCATGAATGAATGTGCTTTACGTCTGGACATGCCTGATGCAGTATCCCGCATCGCCAATGTCATTGAACATACGGACCATGCAGCCTCCCATGATTGAAACCTTACGCAAAAGACTGACAGACAGGGAACACCCGGCACGCCTACATCTCATCGGGGTAGCCGGGTCAGGCATGTCCGGCCTGGCGCTCATGCTGATGGAAATGGGGCACCGGGTGAGCGGCTGCGACCGGGTGACCAGCGCAGAGACCGAACGGCTTCAAAGCCTGGGGCTGTCTTTCTCCTGCCCGCATTCCGCAGACGCCGTTTCCGATGCGGAAATTGTCATTTATTCCAGTGCCATCCGGGCGGACAATCCGGCCCTGGCGGCAGCGCGCAAGCTGAATATTCCCTGCATGCGCCGCGCGGAATGCCTGGCAGCCATCCTGAACGGGAAGAAAGGGGTCGTGGTCTCCGGTACGCATGGAAAAACCACTACTTCAGCCCTCTGCGCGCACCTGATGAGGGAAGGCCGCATGCGTCCGTGTCACTACGTGGGGGCGGAAATCCCCGTGCTGGGAACCAACGCCCACTGGAATGAAGACAGCGAATACCTGGTGGCGGAAGGGGATGAAAGCGACGGCACGCTGGTAAATTACATTCCGGAGCACAGCATCGTCCTCAACATTGAACCGGAACACCTGGACCACTACAAGGATCTGGATGAAATCAAGGCCGTGTTCGACCGGCTTTGCTCCCAGACGCGCGGCAAGATTATTTATTGCCGCGCGCATCCCGGCGCTGAGGATGTCTGCGCCAAGTACCCCAATTCCGTTTCCTACGGCTGGTCCGATGCGGACTACACCGCTACGGACGTGCTGGAACGCCGCGGACGCACCCTGTTCACCGTGTTGAAGGGGAAAGAGGAACTGGGCCGCGTGGAGCTGGGCATACCCGGACGCCACAATGTCCTGAATTCCCTGGCCGCGATTGCTCTGGCAACGGAACTGGGCGTGGATTTCCCGGCGGTGATGCGGGGCCTGGCCTCCTTTGCGGGAGCCAAACGGCGCTTTGAAACCAAATACCTTTCCTCCTCCATCCGGATTGTGGACGACTACGGCCACCACCCAACGGAAATAGCCGCCACGCTCCAAACTGCCCGTTCCCTCCAGCCGAACCGCCTGGTAGTTTACTTCCAGCCGCACCGCTACACGCGCACGCAGCTTCTGGCGGATGACTTCGGCAAGGTGCTCCAGGAGGCGGACCTCGTTTTCGTAGCGGACGTGTATCCCGCCAGCGAACTGCCTATTGAAGGGGTAAGCGGGCAGACGATCATCAACGCCATGCACAGGCACGGCCCCGTGGAAACCCGTTACCTTCCCGACCTGGGCATAGCCCACCACACCATCGGCAACGCGCTGAAACCCGGAGACCTGTTCCTGACGCTGGGAGCAGGGAACGTCCATGAATGCGGCATGCGCATCGCGCGCGACCTGGCCCTGCTGGAGGATCTGGAACGCACTGCGGGCGGTTCTCTGGAAGGCAAACTGTACGAACCCATGTCACGCCATACCACCATGGGAGTAGGCGGATGCGCCCAGTACTGGCTGGAGCCTTCCACCTTTTCCGGAATGCAGGCGGCCGTCAACTATTGCCGGGACAGGAATATCCCCGTACACGTCATTGGCCGCGGTTCCAACATCATTGTCAGGGACGGCGGACTGCGCGGCGCCGTCATCCACCCCTCCGGGGGAGAATTCGATGTGCTGGAAATCCAGGGGAACCGCCTCACCGCCGGAGCGGGCGTGCGGTTGAAAAAACTGGTTTCCACCGCCGTCCAGAACGGCCTTGGCGGCCTGGAATGGATGGACGGCATTCCCGGCAATGTGGGAGGAAGCCTCCGCATGAACGCCGGAGCCATGGGCATGGATATGGTCAAAAACCTCGTTTCCGTCACCTGTCTGGATGAAGACGGGGAAATCCGCAGCCATACAAGGGAAGAATTGAACGCCCAGTACCGTTCCATTCCGGACCTGGTCCACAATTTTGTGCTTCAGGCCGTGTTTGAGGCGCAGCCCGCCCCTGCGGAAGAAATGGAGCGTCTTCTGGAGGCGGCACGGGCCAGGCGGAAGCTTTCCCAGCCCGTCGGAGCCAGCGCCGGCTGCATCTTCAAAAACCCGCCGGAAATCCCGGCAGGCAGGCTCATTGATGAACTGGGGCTGAAAGGCGCCTGCGTGGGAGACGCCTGCGTATCAGACGTGCACGCCAATTTTATCATCAACCGGGGTCATGCCAGAGCGAGGGACATCACCATCCTGATCGACATGATCCGCAAGGAGGCCAAGGAAAACCGCGGCATCGACCTGAAATCGGAAGCCCAGGTCATCGGAGACCGGGACCCCCAGTTTTAACCCATTCATTATTTATTCCAATATGAACACTCTCAAGCGCGACCTCAAAATCGCCCTCCTGCTCGGAGGTCCCGGGTCAGAACGGGAAGTATCCCTTGTTTCCGGCAACTCCGTTTACGACGCCCTGTGCCGGGCCGGATTCACCGATGTAACGAAGGTGGACGTGCACGGCCCGGATTTCCGGCTGCCGGAAGGCACGGAGCTGGCCTACAACATTATCCACGGCACTTTCGGTGAGGATGGAACCCTCCAGGCCATTCTGGAAGAACGCGGCGTTCCGTACACAGGGGCCGGCTCCCGTTCCAGCGCCCTGTGCTTCAACAAGTCAGAATCCAAAAAAGTTTTTCTGGAAGCCGGAGTTCCTACGCCGCATGCGGAAATTCTGGACTGTTCCCATGGCATCGTGATGCCGTCCCTCCCCCTGCCCTTCGTCATCAAGCCTCCCTGCGAGGGTTCCAGCGTGGGCGTCCACATCGTCCGCAGGCAGGAGGATGTGCTCCCCGCCATGGAGGAAGCCGTAACCCACGGCACCACCGTATTGGTGGAAGAGTTCATTCAAGGCAAGGAACTGACGGTCGGCATTCTGGACGGGAAAGCCCTTCCCGTTATTCATATCTGCCCCCGTTCCGGCTTCTATGACCTGAGCAACAAATACCCGTGGATGAATATGGGCGGCGGCACGGATTATATTTGCCCGGCGGATCTTCCGGAAGAAACCGCCGCCAACGTGCAGGAGGCGGCCCTGAAAGCCTACAAGGCCGCCGGAGTGGAAGTGTACGGCCGCGTGGACGTACTGCTGCGCGAGGAAGACGGCGCCCCCTTCGTGCTGGAAATCAACACCATTCCCGGCATGACCCCTTCCAGCCTGCTTCCCAAGGCGGCGGCGGCCTCCGGATGGCCCTATGAAGACCTCTGCGAAAAAATAGCGGAATTATCGCTAGTCACCCCCCGTAAATAACGTAATATTTGACAGAGGGCGGGGAGTCGCCCCTCCCGCACCCCCCGATGTCGCACAAAGCCACAACGCCAGTCCCCCGTTCCGCCAAAAGGCCGGAAATGCTTCTTCTGGAACGGGAGGCCAGAAAAGAGACCATCGAACGCAAGGGCAAAAACTACCGTTTTTGGCTCTTCCGGCGCAAGCTGTACCACATTGTCACCGTTTACGCGCTTATTTTCGGCTTAATCGGGGCTATCGTTTTTCTCTGGAAAGATTACATCCTCAAATACGACTGGCTTTCCATCGACACCGTCACCCTGAAAAGCAACGGCATTTTCAACTCTGAGCAGGCCTTTTCCGTTATGGGCATAGGGCCGCAGGACAACATTTTTTCCATAGACGCCGCGGAGCTGGAGCAGCGCCTGAAAAAATGTCCCGCCATCCGCCGGGCTTCCGTCAAACGCCAGATATCCTCCAACCCCACGCTGCTGGTGGACATTGACGCGCGCATACCCGTGGCCTGGATTGACTGCCCGGAACTGGGAATTCACCCGGGAGATGCCACGTACGGCGCTTTGGCAGACAAGGAAGGCGTCATCTTCCCCTGCATGGAGCAGGTCCACATGCCTTATATCCGGGAAAAGCGCATGCCCTCCGTCACGCTCAGGCCGCCCAGTTCCGGCAAACTCAGCTACGGCGTCAGCATCCGGGAACTGGAAGCGCCCATGAAACTGATTGAACTGCTTTCCGGCACGGTAACGGAATACCTTCCCAGCATCGTCTCCATAACGACGCCCAACGACTGGTCTTTCTGTGTGCGTTTTACCAATGACTGCCAGGCTACTTTCAGCCATTACGGCCTGGAACACCAGGTGGAAAAACTGTCCCGCGCCCTCCGGCATGCACGCCAGACGCACCGCAAAATCAGTTCCATCAACCTGATTCCGGAGCACAACATTCCCGTCATCTTTGACAATTCCTACGAGGATATTCCTCTTGCGGAGCCGATTGAAGAATAACGCCCCCAGACGTTCTCCGGAAAAACCGTGTTCTTCTCCGGCTCCAAACTTCTTTTCCGGTTCCGTTCCCCCTGTTTCCCCTAATTTCCCGCCGAACGGAACACCCGGTTTTCACAAGATTCTTCCCATGTCAGAATTCTGTTCTTTCTCAATGAGGAATGAGTCTGCGAAGACCCACAGAACACTTGCCAATAAGGCTGTCCCGGTTATACTGCGCTACGATATATGAGCAACGAAACACCTTTATCCCCCGAAGCGGAAAAACTGGCGGCAGCCCGCAAGCGCAACCTTGACCTGGCCCTCTCCCAAATCCAGAAAGACTTCGGAGAAAACGCCATTATGCGCCTTGGAGACAACGTCAAAATGGAAGTGGACGTCATTCCCACGGGCAACCTTCTGATTGACCGCGCTCTGGGTGTGGGCGGCTTTGCCCGCGGCCGCATTGTGGAAATCTACGGACCGGAATCCTCCGGTAAAACCACCCTGACCCTGACGGCCATCGCCCAGGCCCAGAAATCCGGAGGCCTGGCTGCATTCATTGACGTGGAACACGCACTGGACCCTCAGTATGCCGCCCGCCTGGGCGTGAACCTGGACGACCTGCTGGTTTCCCAGCCAAGTTCCGGTGAAGAAGCCCTGCAAATCTGCGAGGCTCTTGTCCGCTCCAACGCCATTGACGTCATCGTGGTGGACTCCGTGGCCGCACTGGTCACCAAGCAGGAGCTGGAAGGAGAAATCGGGGATTCCACGGTAGGAGCCCAGGCCCGTTTGATGTCCGCCGCCCTCCGCAAGCTCACCAGCTTCATTTCCAAGGCCCGTACCGTCTGCATCTTCACCAACCAGATCCGTGAAAAAATCGGCGTCATGTTCGGCAATCCGGAAACCACCCCCGGCGGCCGCGCCCTGAAATTCTACGCCTCCGTACGTGTGGACATCCGCCGCATCGGCCAGATCAAGGGCAGCGACGGCGTCATAGCCGGGAACCGCACCAAAATCAAGGTAGTCAAAAACAAGGTGGCCCCTCCCTTCACGGAATGCGAATTCGACATCATGTACAATGAAGGCATCTCCTCCGTAGGCAGCCTGCTGGATCTGGCAACGGAATATGATATCATCCAAAAGCGCGGCTCCTGGATCAGCTATAACGGCAGCCAGATCGCCCAGGGCCGCGACGCCGCCAAGGAAGCTCTCAAATCCAACCCGGAGCTGTACGCGGAAATTGAAGAACAGGTCAAGGCCAAAATGGACGAAAAGACCGCCAAATAATCCCGCCTGATCCCGTTCCTTCACTGCCATTTCAGGGCGGCTCCCCTTCCCGGGAGCCGCTTTTTTCTCTCCGGAAACAGAAGCGCAAAAGAATCTTTCACGGAAACTTTTCCCTTGTGCGTCATGAAAAATCCGTTAGTCTGGATGCGATATCGTCCTATGTATCCGACCTCTCGCACATCATTTGCAGCCGTGCTCGGCATTGTGGGCATGTTTCTGCTGACGTTGTCCACGGCCTTCGGATGGAATCCGGAAATCATTAATGGAGTGCAGTATATTCCCATGTCCGAGGTGCGCACCCATTACAAACTGACCAGGGAACGCACAGAAGGGCGGCAGAAAGTTTACGAAGTGCCGGAAAAGATTCAAATCCGTATCCAGGCGCGCAGCCAGGATATGTTCATGAACAACATGAAGTTCGTGTTATCCTATCCTGTGGCGGACCATCCCTCCAAGGGGCTGATGGTTTCCAATATGGATCTGCACAAAATCATTGACCCGGTTTTACGGCCCACTTACATCGCCAACCGCCGCAGTTTCAACACAGTTGTCATTGATCCCGGCCACGGCGGACATGACAGCGGCACGCGCAACCGCATCAGCAGGGAAGCGGATATCAACCTCTCCGTGGGCAAAAAACTGCGCGACCGCCTCAAGACCATGGGCTACCAGGTGGTTATGACCCGTGATACGGACAACTTCATTGCCCTCCAGGACCGCGTCCGCATTGCCAACAGGCACAACAATGCCATCTTCATCAGCATCCACTTCAATGACGGAGGCTCCTCTGCCCGCGGGGTGGAAACCTTCACGCTGGCGCCTGCAGGCACTTCCTCCTCCATGTCCCGCAATATCCGCCACGACGCTCTGCAGGGCAACGCCCAGGACAGCATGAACATTGCCTTGGCTACAGCCGTCCAGGGGCACATGCTGAAAGGGCCGCTTGCCATCAAGGAGGGCATTTCCATGGTTGACCGCGGCATCAAGCGCGCGCGCTATTCCGTGCTGTGCACCATCAAGCATCCCGCCATTCTGGTGGAAGGAGGGTTCATGTCCAACCCGCAGGAGGCCCTGCTCATCGCCACGGAGCGTTATCAGAATTTCATGGCCTCTTCCCTGGCTGCCGCTGTGCATCAATACCGCACCGCCCTTGGCCAGCAAGTGCGCAGAACGCGCTGAGTTCCGTACCTGTCCCCGGGCCTCCCTTCAGCAGCATGAACATCATCCGCATCCCCGGCCTGGCAGATTACCAGGAAACCCTGCGGTTCCAGGAACAACTGGTCCGGGCCCATCAGGAAGACCCGGACAGGGAAAACGAACTGTTGCTGCTGGAACATGCCGGGGTTTATACCATCGGGCGTACACGGAACCACGCCAGCCTGCACCCCGGTTCCGTGCTTCCCTTTCCCGTTCATGAAATCAACCGCGGCGGCCAGGCCACCTACCACGGCCCCGGCCAGCTGGTCGGATACCCCATTACGGACCTGAACCGCTGCGGCAGGGATCTGCACCGCTACGTCACCACCCTGGAAAACATCCTGATTGAAACCTGTGCCCGGTTCGGCGTGCAGGCCCGCATCCGGGAAGGGCTGGTAGGGGTCTGGGTGGAAAACCGTAAAATAGCCTCCATCGGCGTCGGGGTGAAAAAATGGATTGCCATGCACGGCTTCGCCCTCAATATAACCCGGAAATCCCTGCCTCCCTTCCTTGCTATTACCCCCTGCGGCATCCAGGGCGTGCAAATGACCTGCCTGGAGGATGAAATGTTCTCCCCCCTGCCGGAAGGAAACCTGTTGAAATGTTTCGGAGACGTTTTTGCAGCGCTATGGGAAGAAAAATTTCACAGGGATTAAGGGAATTCTGAACGTGCGGAGGGAATGAAAACCATCTTTGCCCTGAAGACGGAAAGGCGCCAAAGGCTGGAAAGAGCCCCCTTCTGACCATGAATGCAGAGGAAATGTTCAAAAAAACGCCTCATGTAAGACACAGACCGTGTCAGCAATACGTCCTTGCATCTTGACGCGGTTCCCGAACGGACGGATGCTTATGCCAGTTATGGGGAAAACGCTTTTCCAAAAAATCTGGGACGCTCATTCCGTCGGCATCCTGCCGGATGGGAGAACGCAAATGTTCATCGCTACTCACCTGCTGCATGAAGTCACCTCTCCGCAGGCTTTCGGAATGGTCCGGGATCTGGGCCTGACCGTGCGTCACCCAGAACGTACCTTTGCCACCGTGGACCACATCATTCCCACGGACAACCAGGCGGAACCGTTCGCGGACGCTACGGCTGACGCCATGATCAGGGAACTGCGCCGGAACTGCGCCGAAAACGGCATCCGCTTTTTCGATATCCCCACCGGGCTCCAGGGCATCGTGCATATGGTAGGACCGGAACTCGGCATCACCCAGCCGGGCATGACCATCGTATGCGGAGACTCCCATACGGCCACGCACGGAGCCTTTGGCTCCATTGCCATGGGCATCGGCACCACGCAGGTGCGCGATGTGCTGGCTACGCAGACCCTGGCCCTCAGCCCGCTCAAGGTGCGCCGCATCAATGTGAACGGAAAGCTGGCCCCCGGCGTGCGCGCCAAGGATGTGGCCCTGCATATCATCGGCCTTCTGGGAGCCAAGGGCGGCCTGGGCTTCGCCTATGAATACGGAGGCGACGTAATCGACGCCATGAGCATGGACGAACGCATGACCCTTTGCAACATGTCCATTGAAGGTGCGGCGCGCTGCGGCTATGTGAACCCTGACCGGACCACGGTGGAATACATTAAAGGGCGCCTGTTCGCCCCTATCGGTGCGGACTGGGACAAAGCCGTAGAACGCTGGCTGGGCTTTGCTTCCGATCCAGATGCGGAATACGATGAAATCGTGGAAATTGACGGGGCCTCCATTGAGCCCACGTTAACATGGGGCATTTCTCCGGACCAGAATACGGGTATCAGCGGCAGCACTCCCAACCCTTCCGACGCTGCGAACGACGAAGAACGGAAGATGATCAACGAAGCGCTGGAATACATGAAATTCCCCGCGGACATGCCTCTTAAGGGACTGCCGGTCCAGGTGTGCTTCGTAGGTTCCTGCACCAATGGCCGCATTTCAGATTTCCGGGAAGTGGCCGCCCTCATCAAGGGACGCCATGTGGCTCCCGGCATCAGGGCGCTGGCCGTTCCCGGCTCTCAGATGACTGCCCGGCAATGTGAAGAGGAAGGCATCGCAGACATTTTCCGTGAAGCCGGCTTTGAATGGCGCCTGGCGGGCTGCTCCATGTGCTTGGCCATGAATCCGGACAAACTCCAGGGAGATCAGCTTTGCGCCAGTTCCTCCAACCGGAACTTCAAGGGACGGCAAGGCAGCCCCACCGGGCGCACCCTGCTGATGAGCCCGGCCATGGTGGCCGCCGCTGCTCTGACCGGGAAAGTCTCCGATGCCCGCGAAGTATTCTCCCTGAATTAACTTTTCAATTTTCTCCTTTATGTCTCTGACCCAATTCACCTCCATCACCGGCACCTGCGTTCCCGTTCTGGGACCGGACATGGACACGGACCGCATCATCCCTGCCCGCTTCCTTAAATGCATCACGTTTGACGAACTGGCGGGAGTCATGTTCTGGGACGAACGCTTCGACGAAAACGGGCAATCCAAATCCCACCCGGTGGACGATCCCCGCTTCAAAGGGGCTTCCATCATTTTGGGCGGCTCCAACTTCGGCTGCGGTTCTTCCCGCGAACACGCCCCGCAGACCATCAGGCGCTCCGGCATCAAAGCCGTCATTGCGGAATCTTTCGCAGAAATCTTTTTCGGCAACAGCACCGGAATCGGGTTGCCCTGCGTATGCGCGTCTGCCGCCGACATTGCCTCTCTGTCCCGGCACATCTCCAATTACCCGGAAACGGAAGTGACAATTGACCTCCTGAACATGACAGTTTCCTGGAAAGAAGGGTCCTTCCCCATCCGGATGCCGGCGGAAGCCCGCGAAGCCCTGACCCGGGGCCGCTGGGATTCCATTGCGGAACTGCTTGTCAACATGGATGCCGTAGAAAAGAAAAACGAAGAACTGCCCCGGGTCGCAGCCTCCTGCTGATTCAGCATTCACCTCTTTCTTCCCTTTCTACCCTCTTCCCCATATGATTTTCAGAATTACAGACTACGTCCACTACGGCACGCTGGACAACCGTAAACGCGGAACCGTCCATCTTACGCTGCAACTCATGGGGATGCCCCATCCGGTGAACATTACCCTGCATGGGGACTGCCTCCAGGACCTGGCCGGTTGCGTGGTTGACTTCAGGAATCCCTCCCCACAGATGCTTCCTGCGGAACTTACCCAAATCCCGGAACATATCCAGGGGGTGGCGGGGGATATGACGGCCAGCCGACGCATGCCTGTCAAAGGCAAGAAAACCATGGAAAACGCCCTGTACCTGGAATGGTTCACCAGCCATCACGACATGGTGCTGCTGGAAAGTACGGTCTTCTCCATCAAAGTTTCCCTTCCCGAATGGATGATGGATTCCTGCGAAGAGCAAGCCCAGATCATGGCGAACCAGCAGATGCTGCGAACCCAGGTAAAAGAATGGTCCAGAGCCTATTCCAACCACCAGGAGGACGGCAGCCTGCCCGATCACCACTGGGACAAACGCCTGCGGGAGGCGGAAGCCATCGCCATAGCTTACCAGGAGGTATTCCAGAAATACAGGCTGAACCCCAGCGGCGACATCCGTGTGGCTTTTGTCATGGGCTGGGATGAAGTGCTGGACAACATCGCCCAGTCGGAAGAAACGGGGACGCCCTGTTCCTGCAAAAGCACCGGCATGCTCAGCCTGTTTGACATCCTCAATGAACAGGAGGCCCGGGAAGTGCAGTCCTGCATGTTTCATCCTCTTTTCCAGCAGGTAATGGAACTGACGGATCTGTGCCAGCACCGGTTCAGCCGGGAAATCAACAAGGCCCAGAGGAACAGGACAGGGCCGCCGGAACCCCTGAACCAGATTTTTTACTGCATCCGCTACATCACCCCCCGCATTCTTTCCTGCCTCCTCCAGGAGAAGGAGGATGCTGCGGACTACTGCACCATGGCCGCCCGTATGGCCCTGTGCGTGGAACAAACGCGCCGGACGGTAGCTGCCCTGGACAACTGCGGCTACCAGATGGACGGTGAAATAGCGGAACGTTTCTCATCCCTGCTGGAGGAAGTCAATTCCTTCCAGGAAAGTCTGGCAACCCAAAGCCGCAAAAGCAACCTGTAACAACAAAACCTTCCCTGGCAACACAATCTTTATCTTTGCGTATGATACATTCCCACACCTGTTTTCAAGGGCTGTGCGCAGTCCTGGCCGGCGCCGCTCTTTCCCACGCGGATGAGCCGGCTGTTTCCATTTCGGACTTCGGGGTGGACAAGGTCATGTCCGGCCCTGTCGTCTCCATCAATGACCAATACAAGGGCGTCGTAAAAATTGAGATGGATTCCCTGACTCCGGATTACGCTACTCCGTGGAATACCGGCCGCTACCAGGGAGGCATCGGCACCGGTTTCCTGATCGGGGAAAACGCTTTCATGACAAACGCCCATGTGGTTAGCAACGCGGAGCGCATTTATATCTCCATGTACGGAGATTCCCGTAAAATTCCCGCCAGGGTCAAATTCATCGCCCATGACGCGGATCTGGCTCTGCTGGAGGCGGACGATCCCAAGCCTTTCAAAGGAATACGTCCTTTTGAATTCAGCAAAAACCTGCCTCATCTGGAAGACGAAGTAAGGGTGATCGGCTACCCCATCGGCGGCAACAGACTTTCCGTCACGCGCGGCGTGGTCTCCCGCATTGATTTCACCACGTACGCCCACCCCCGCAACACGGAACACCTGACCATCCAGGTGGACGCCGCCATTAATCCGGGCAACAGCGGAGGCCCCGTCCTGATGGGGAATAAAGTCATCGGCGTGGCATTCCAGGGCCTGAACAACGCCAATAACACGGGTTACGTAATTCCAACCCCCGTCATCCGCCACTTTCTGGAAGACATCAAGGACGGCGTCTATGACGGTTACGTGGACATGGGCATTCAGGCTGCGCCCATCCTGAACCCGGCCATGCGCAAGGCGTTCGGCCTGCCGGACGACGAAAAGGGCGTTCTGATCGGCAAGGTGCTCAAGGGGTCCTCCGCTGACGGCGTTCTCCGTAACGGGGACCTGCTGATGAAAGTGGACGGCTATGATGTGGACAGCTCTGCCATGATTGAACTGGACGGCCAGAAAATCAGCATGAAAGAACTCATTGAGCGCTGTTTTAAAGACGACCGGCTCCCGCTGGATATCATTCGCGACGGCAAGCCCATGAAGGTGGAAATGGTGATGAAGCCATCCCCCTCCAGAGACCTTCTGATGGCGGAATACGATAAAATGCCCCGCTACGTCGTCTTTGGCGGCCTGGTGTTCCAGCCCATCCAGCGCAACGTGCTCGCGGCGGCGGACATCTCCATGCTGGACGTTGCACTGGACATCCGTAATTACCAGGAAGACGGCGGCTGCGTGGACCATGAAGACATGGTAATCATCACCAAAGTGCTGGATGATGAGGTAAACGCGCGCCTGTCCGGCTCCATTTCCAATTCTATTGTGGAAAAAATCAATGGCGTGAAAGTTAAGGGCCTTACCCACGCCTATGAACTCCTTTACCCGGAGAACATGCCGGAATACGTCGTCATCGAACTGAAAAACGGAGAACGCCCCCTTGTCTTTGAAGGCAAGGCCATGGAGACGGCCAACAAACGCATCTCCAAAACCTACAACATCCCGAAAAACGCCCGCCTGGACAGCTCCATTCCCGGTCGCCAGTCTGGCCGCAACACCACTCCCGCCCGTTAACCGCCATGAAAATTCTTTCCACTTTTTTCTTCGGTTCCCTGATATTGCTCTGCGGTTGCCAGCCGCGCGAAGCCGGACGAACCGCTCCCGAACCCCAGCCTGAACAACAGACGGAAACGCCTGCGGAACAGGCGGAGGAAACGCCCTCGCCGGCCCCGCTTCCCTCCCCCACCAGCTCCATGGTCGGCATTAACGCCACCAACCAGGGCTATGCCATGATTCAGCCGTGGAGCAAGGAAAACCCGGCGTACAGTCAGGGCTTCGGCATTTATCTGGGAGACGGCAATATCCTGACGGCAGCCAACATCGTTTATTCCGCCAGCTTCGTGGAAGTAACCTCCGCAGACGGAGCCCAGACGGTTCCCGTGACAGTAACCGCCTTTGACCCGGAAGCCAACCTTGCCCTCCTGCGCCTGAAAAACGGAAAAGATGCCGCTTTCCTGGACAAACTGGTCCCCGTTACGCTGGGGAAGGCTCCCCGCCTGGGCGACAAGGTAACCTTCTGGCAATTCAATGATGACGGCCTTCCCATCACCACCTCCGGAACCCTTCTGGCGACGGAAAGCGCCTGCCCGTTCACGAACGGGGAACCGTTCGTCCTGTATAACGTCAAATCCTCCGTTACTCCCCTGAAAGGCGGCGCAGGCAACCCTGTCATGAGAGGCAATGAACTTGTGGGTCTCAGCGCCAGCTGCGATCCTCCCGCCCAGAAAGTTCTGGCCGTCACCCATACCATGATTTCCCGGTTCCTGGAGCAGGCCCGGACTGGCAACTACATCGGTTTTCCGGCGGACGGCACCCAGGTCACGGAACTGACCGACCCCGTTTTCCGCAAATTCCTGGGCCTGTCTGAAACTGGCGGCGGCTTTTACGTGGTGAAACTGCCTGTTTACGGCTCTTTCTACAAAGCCGGAGTGCGTCCCGGAGACGTGGTGGAAAGCGTGAACGGCATTCCCCTGGACAGTAAAGGATTAATCAAGGATCCCGCGCTGGGCCCCGTTTCCGCCAATTTCCTGTTCCGTGACTCCGCCAAACCGGGGGATACCATTACGCTGGACATCCGCCGCAAGGGAAAGGACGGCTCCAGCCAGCCCATGACGTTGGACGTCAAACTGGACAGGAGCGCTATTGAAGGCGACCTGGTCAATCCGGCCCCCTTCATCTCCAATCCGCCCTACCGCATTTACGGCGGCCTGGTATTTGTCCCGCTGACGGGAGCCATGATGGGAGAAATCAACAAGCTCAGCAAGAACCATCCACCCCTCAACCTGGTGGAAGCCACTCAAAAGAAAGAGGACATACGGAAAAAAGGCGTGGATGAAATCGTGGTCTTCCTGATGGCCCTGCCCACCCAGGCTACACTGGGATACGCCCAGATGAGCCCCTCCATTGTGGAAAAAGTCAACGGCGTGCAGGTGAAAAGCTTCAAGCACCTCAACCAGCTTCTGGACCTTCCCGCTCCCGGCGGCACGCACCGCATCGAAGTGACCCAGCAGCCGTACACCATGTACATGTCCCAGAAGGAAGCTGCCAAAGCGGACCGATTCATCCAGATGAGGGCCGTTCCCGTGCTCCGCAGGGACTAGGAATCCGCGAGCCATGTTCATTTGCAGCCCTCCTGGCATGTCTCTTCACACGCTGAATATCCGGCTTGATTTTCCCTACAGGACAGGCTTTACCCATGGAGCCTTCCGCCCGGAAAATGATGCTCTGGCCAGCCTGATGGAACAGAGGCCCGGAAGCCGCGTTCTCGTTCTCCTGGAAAAAGGGCTGGAACAGTTTTATCCTCAGCTTCCGGCAGACATTGACCGCTATTTTGAAAAAAATGCCGGGGTGCTGGCCTATGCCGGCTGCCGTTCCGTTCCGGGCGGGGAGGAAGCCAAAACAGGTTTTTCCGCATGGGAAACGGCCCTGCGCCACATTGTGGAAGCAGGCATTGACCGCCATTCCTATATCATAGCCGTGGGCGGCGGAGCGTTTCTTGACGTAGCAGGCTTTGCCGCCGCCACCGCCCATCGCGGCATCCGGCTGTTGCGCATCCCCACCACCACCCTCTCCCAGGCAGACTCCGGAGTAGGTGTCAAAAACGGGATCAATTTCATGGGCCGGAAAAACTATCTGGGCACCTTCGCCGTCGCGTGGGCCACGCTTGACGACTTCCTGTTCCTCCATTCCCAGCCCCTCCCCCTGAAAAGAGCCGGGCTGGCGGAAGTAGTGAAAGTGGCGGTGGTGAAAGACGCCTCTTTCTTCAACTGGCTGGAAACGAACGCCTCCGCGCTGGCTGTATGCGAACGGGATGCTCTGGAATATGCCGTGGAGCATTCCGCTCTGCTGCACGCCTCGCACATTGCATGCGGAGGAGACGCCTTTGAACTGGGTTCCAGCCGTCCCCTGGACTTCGGACATTGGGCCGCCCATTACATGGAAACCATGTCCGGTTACATACTGGGGCACGCGGAGGCCGTTTCCGTGGGCATGTGCCTGGATATCCTTTATTCCGTCCGGAAAGGATGGCTGCCTGCCGCGGAGGCGGAAAGAATCATCTCCGTGCTGAAAACCCTGGAACTGCCCGTATTCCACCCCCTGCTTTCCCGCAGGACAGAAAACGGCGCCTGCGAAGTGCTGAAAGGTCTGGAGGCCTTCCGCGAACACCTCGGCGGTCACCTGACGGTACTGATGCTTACCGGAATAGGCCGGGGAAAAGACGTCCATGAGATAGACGCCGCTCTGATGGAGGAATGCATCCGGGAAATGCAGGAAGCCGCTGGATATTCCGTTCAGGAATAACAGCCCTTTCCTTGCCGCCTCCCCGTCAGAAAACAAGCAGAAGCCATCTGGCGTATCACAGAGAAATACCAGCCGGACGGCAGTATGAAAAAAACAACGATGTTTTTCCTTCCCACAATCTCCATATCCTCCTGTTCCGGCAGTTCCCGCAGGGCGGCATTATTATGTGCTGCCGGGCAGCCCATGATGCAAGCCATTTTGCGACTCCCCCTTTTTTCATAACGCGCCGGATTTACTTCTCCTTTTTCAAAAAGAAGATGAAGGAAAAAGCATGAACAGCCTGCCGGATACCTCAAAGAGAAGATCATCCGTCAACCATGCGGAGGCAGTGGACACGATGCCTCCCTGGGAACAAATCCATTCATCGTCTTTGCAAGGCACTGGAAAACCAAACTGCCGGAAACCGCGTTCCGCTGAAAATTCAGGGATGGATCTTCCGGAAAACCGTCCCTCTTAAACCTGTGCGGATAACTCCGCAGGAAACGGAACTTTCCCGTATTCGTCCAAACTGACGCCGGGCCATCCCCATTTACAGACGCGGTACGGCGGCGAGAAGCGCCTGCGTATATTCGTGGGAAGGGGAAGAAAATACTTTGTCCGCCTCCCCGTATTCCACAATGCGGCCTTTGCGCATCACGGCAATGCGGTCCGCGATATAATGGACCACGGACAAATCATGGGAAATGAATATCATGGTCAGGCTCAAGTCGCGGGCCAGGGCAATAAGAAGGTTCAGAATCTGGGACTGGATGGAAACGTCCAGCGCGGAAACGGGTTCATCCGCGATAACCAGCCTGGGTTCCGGCGCCAATGCGCGCGCAATGGCGACGCGCTGGCGCTGGCCTCCGGAAAATTCATGGGGATACTTGCGCATCAGGGAGGGGCTCAGCCCTACCTTTTCCATCAGTTCCGCCACATCATCCCTCGTCTGGGCAAAAGTTCTTTTACGGCGGCTCTGCAACGCCTCCTTTAATGTTGCATATACCGTAAAACGGGGGTTCAGGGAAGCATAAGGGTCCTGGAAAACCATCTGGAAATCCGGACGGCGCTTCCTGACTTCGGATGCGGAAAGAGCCGTCAACTCTTCCCCTTCCAGAAAAATGCGGCCCTCCGTAGGCTTCTGGAGCAGCATCACCGTGCGGGACAGCGTGGATTTGCCGCAACCGGATTCACCCACCAGCCCCAGGATTTCTCCCTTTTCCACGGACAGCGACACCCCGTCCACCGCCACTACGGGGGCAGATTTGCGGGCAGAGAGCAGCCCCTGCACCGCAGGAAAGACAACGCTCACATGATCCAGTTCCAGAAAAGCCATGCCGCCACCCTAACAAGCCTTCCGATGCAAGACAAGACCCCAGCCGCGCCAGTTCCTCCAATATCAGGACATCCATGCGCCCTCCCATGCCGTTTCCCCCACAGAAAAACCAGGACCGGCAATGAACGCCAGCCCCGGCTGGGCATTTCGCATGTCTTCCGGAGCCACCCGGAACCAGAAGGGTTCATCATCACACACGAGGCTGATAACAGCAAAAGAGGCTGTTCCCCCATTTCCACCATCCATTGGCCTTTTTGAAGAACTATAATACCGCCAAGAAATATCAGGGACCGCACACAAGGAAAAAACACGCTCCAGCCCAAAAGCGCTCCAAAAACGGCTGCCAGGATGAAGGCCGCAACCAGCAGCAGGGCCGGAGCTTTTCTATCCCGCATATTTTGATGATCCCCTATCCGGATTTCCGGATCCTCCCTGAATCAAATTTATGGATAAATCCCCCCATGGAGCCATATCAAACAAAAGAACCGTTCCCCGCAAAGGGAACGGTTCCAGAGATACTCTGACTCAGAGCTTACGCACCGAGCTGGTAGCGGACGAAGGAGGCGACGGAGATATCGTCGCCGAGTTCCTTGCCGGCCTGGTTGAGGAGGGCCTCCACCGTCATCTTTCCGGCAGGGTCCTTCACAAATACCTGGTTCAGCAGGCAGGACTGGGCGTACAGAGCCTTCAGCTTGCCGGGAAGAATCTTTTCCAGCAGGTGTTCGGGCTTGCCTTCCTGAATGAGCTGCTGCTTGGCGATTTCCTGTTCCTCGGCCACGAAGGCGGGATCCAGGCTATCGGAGCTGACGCTCTTGGGAGCGGCGGCGGCGATGTGCAAGGTCAAATCCTTGGCGAGGGCTTTGAACGCATCAGACTTGACGGTTTCTTCCTTGCCGGCCTTGATGGACAGCAGAACGCCCACTTTGCCGCCCATGTGGATGTAGGAGACCACGGCGCCGATGCCGTCCGCCGTCAGGCGGGCGAATTTGCGCAGAGCCATGTTTTCGCCAATGGAGCTGCACATGGCCTTGATATATTCTTCCGTGGAGCCTTCCGCCATGGGGACCTGGAGAGCCTCCTCCAGCGTGGAGGCCTTGGAATCCATGAGAGCGTTGGCAACGTCATTCACCAGACCCTGGAACTTGTCCCCCTTGGCGCAGAAGTCCGTTTCACAGTTGAGTTCAAGGATGATGCCGGAGCAGCCGCAGGGAGCCACAGCGGCGCGGATCACGCCTTCCTTGGCGTCACGGTCGGCCTTGGCCGCAGCCTTGGCAATTCCCTTCTCACGAAGATACTTTACGGCGGCATCCATGTCGCCGTTGCATTCGTTGAGGGCTTTCTTGCAATCCATCATGCCGGCGTCCGTTTTGTCACGGAGGGCCTTGACGAGAGCTGCAGTAATTTCTGCCATAGTGTTTCTGTTCTTTCTAAATGGTTGGTTTAGGCTTCGGCGGATGCGCCCTTGCCTTCGTTGATGGCCTTGACAATGCAGTCAAGAATCAGGCGGATGGAACGGACGGCGTCGTCGTTGCCGGGAATCGGGAAGTCGATTTCCTTCGGGTCGGCGTTGGTATCAACCAGAACGCAGACGGGAATGTTCAGGCGGTGGGCCTCGCGGATGGCGATGTCTTCATGGTCGGCGCCGATGGCCACCATGGCGTCCGGAGCGCCGCCCATGTTGCGGATGCCCTGAAGGTTGCGTTCCAGCTTCTGGCGTTCGCGGTCCAGAGCGGCCAGTTCCTTCTTGGACATGCTCTTAAATTCCGGGCTCTTTTCAATCCCTTCCAGATAGACAAGGCGTTCAATGCTCTTGCGGATTGTGCTCATGTTGGTGAGCATGCCGCCCAGCCAGCGGTGGTTGACATAGTACTGACCAGTGGCTTCCGCAGCTTCGCGGACGGCTTCCTGAGCCTGGCGCTTGCAGCCGACGAAGAGGATTTTCTTATTGCGGCGGGCCAGATCAGCCAGGAAGGAGCAGGCCTTGTCCAGGCATTTTTCCGTTTCCTCAAGGTTGATGATATGGATACCGGCCTTGTCCTTGAGAAGGTACTTTTTCATGCTGGGGTGCCATTTGCGGGTCTGGTGGCCCAAATGAACACCGGCTTCAACCATCTGGTTAATCAGATCATTAATCATATATGTATGTAGGTGGCTTTCCTTGCGGCAGGAAAAGCAGTTTTTGGGGACTTCGACGCTTTTTACCCCTCCGATCCCCGTTGTTTAGTTGCGCCGAATCACGCGAGGGGCGGGCAATATACTTCCCGCCCCCTCTCTTGTCAAAGCATAAATCATTGATTTACGAAACTATTCCGCCGTTCGCGGAACCTTGTCGCAAGCAAGCTCATGGAGAACTTTGCCATTTCAGCAAAATATCTTACCGCGCAGGCCCGTCAAAACCGTTCCCGGCAGACTCTCCCATGCCCGTTTTCCAGTATTCCCGTTCCGCTTGCAAATAAAACGCACCGAACGGAGGGAGGATTTTTAACGTTTTCCCATGCCGTGCGGCCAGTTCCGAAGAGGGCATGTCCTCCCGCATATGCTTCCCTTTTCCAATCAGGAACGGCAGCACTACCACCTTTTGCCCCTTCAATCCGGGTAATACCTTTTCCACAGAAGGAAATGCGCCAAAGTATGCAAGCGCCATGTCCGTTCCTTCCGGAAGCCGGAATTTCAACTGCTGGAGGAATTGCGCCGGCTCAGGGGCAGCCTCCCTTCCCGTTACCCCGTGGGCTACCACCAGCAGGGAAGCCTCCCCCTCCAATTCCTTTTGCAAGGCGGCGGCCCTAAAACCAACACCGCCGCATCCCGCTCCCCATACGGGTTTAAAAACAAGTTCCGGATGCTGCCCGCTCCCGGCATACAGCGCACGAAGCAATTCCGGCAATGTCTCCGTCACCGTCACGCCGCTCTGCATGAAGACAGGGTAAACCCAGACTACACCATCGCCCGGAGGCAAATCCGCCGCCGTCAGGCTGCGGAAAGACGCCTGCCAGACACAATCGCTTGAATATTGAAACTGCTCCGCCACATGCTGCCGCAATTCAGCCCCTGCTTCATCATAGGAAATAAAGAGTTTGTAAATCTTCCTGGGCATTTCGGTAAGACCACTGCGGGGGAACGGCGTTCGGAACATCCTGTCATTTATTCATGCGGAAGTAACGCATGATGGCCGTTTGTAACAAAAAGTCCGGAGGGCGGCAACTCCATACGCTTTTTTCCAATCCATGCTCCCCTCCATTTACACGCACCTATCTAAAAAATATTTACCATATTTATAACAAAATCATTATATCGAATATAAAAAGATACTTCCGGAAAAATAAACCTTCGCCTCCGAATCTCCGCGCGGAGGCAGGATAGCGGCTTGACCGAAAGGCCTGAAACCGTCATGATACAAGGACATACAGGTTTTGTTTTATGTCGTTTTACATTCAATCCGTTGAAATCGGCGGCCCGCGGCCGTTCTACCTTCTGGGCCCCTGCTCTCTGGAATGCGAATCCTTTGTATGGGAGATGGCCCGCTCCATCAAGGCCATCGCGAAAAACCTGGATGTCCCGCTGATTTTCAAAGCTTCCTACGACAAGGCGAACCGCACTTCCGTCACCTCTTTTCGCGGCCCCGGCGTGCGGGAAGGCTGCCGCATTCTGTCGGAAATCGGCAGGGAGCTGAAGCTGCCCGTCGTTACGGATGTGCATACGGCCCAGGAAGCGGAAATTGCCGCCGAATACGTGGATCTGCTCCAGGTTCCTGCTTTTTTGTGCCGCCAGACGGATCTTCTGGAAGCCTGCGCCAAGAGCGGCCGGCCCGTGAATATCAAAAAAGGGCAGTTCCTGGCTCCGTGGGATACCGTGAACATCGGGGAAAAAATGCGCGCCTTCGGCTGTGACGAATTCATGATGTGCGAACGCGGCACCACCTTTGGTTATAACAATCTGGTGGTGGACATGCGCTCCCTGTACTGGATGAAACAGGAAGGTTTTCCCGTCGTATTCGACGCCACTCACGCAGTTCAGAAACCCGGGGGATTGGGAGGAACCACGGGAGGAGACAGCGAGCTGGCCCCCGTGCTGGCATCCGCCGCCATGGCGACGGGCAGCATTGACGGCGTGTTCATGGAGGTGCACAAAGACCCGTCCAAAGCGCTTTCCGACGGCCCCAACCAAATTCCTCTCCACCTGCTTGAAGGAGTGCTGAAACGCCTTCAGTCCATCCACCAGGCGGTTCAGTCATGATGAAATTATTGTCCACATGCTTTTTGACGGCCGCCCTGTACGGCACGGAGGCGCAAGCGGACACCAGCCTGCCCGTAGCCACGCCTTTTGCCGGCGTAGATAAAAAATTACCTATGCTGGAGCTTCTGCCCGTAGGCCAGGTGCTCCCAAAAGTCAGCCTGTCACGATATGAAGGGCCGCGCCTTTCCATGCTGCTGACGGCTTCAAGCGTGACCGTGGCCGCCCCGCAGGAAATTGCCGCGAATATCCTGAACGTGTACTTGTACGGAAAAAACAACCAGACCTCCCACCTTTTCACGCAGGCCGCCTCTTATTTTCTGGATAAAAAACTGGCCGTCTCCCATACGGAAACCACCCTCAGGGAAGAAAATCTTTCCGCCAAAGGGACCGGCCTTTACCTGGACACCAATATCAAGAGGGGCATCATTCTGGGTCCCGTTCAAACCACCATCCGCATGGCTCAACGCAACAAGTAACCATTCCTTTTTATGAAAAAACTTTCCTCCCTGCTGCTGGCCCTGGCCGGAAGCCTTGCCTGCAGCGGCGCCAACGGCGTTCCCTCCCACATTGTCCAGCCCCTGCCCAGGGAACTGGATCCCCGCCTGGAACAACCCCTCACCCCGCCTTCCCATATTGTACGCCCCCTGACGGAGGAAGAGACAGCCCGGAGGGAACGGGAACTGGCCCCTGTTCCAACCGCAGGCTTGAAGGAAGACGGGGAAAAGGCGATTCAAACATACAGCGCGCAGGAAAAAACCGTAGACGGGCGGATTCAAGAATTCCGCCAGCAGCACCAGGTTGCCGGAAATACCCCCGCCCCGGCTGCGGAAACGACTCCCTCTTCCGCAGCATCCGGCCCGGAGGAAGGCTTCCTGCAGGCCAATTCCCCAAAAGACCTGTACACCGTAGATTGTGACGGAGACTTGTACTTCGATATGGAAGAAGGCGTTCTGGTGTTCATGAAAAATGTCCGGGTGCGCAACCCCGGCCTTTCCATGGATTGTGCGGATCATCTGAAAATTTATGCGGAATTCGTGCCGAAGAAACCGGGCGACAAAAAACCCTCCGACATCAAGAAGGAAAAGGGAAAAGAGGGGGACCAAACTCAGGTGGCTCTCCCCAACGGAGGCAATTTCGACTACAATTCCATTAAAACAGTCGCGGCTTCCGGCAACGTAAAAGCCAGTTACACCAACAAACAGGGAGAAACAAGCAACGCCCAGGCTGAAAAAATCACCTACAACGCCAAAACCGGAGAAATCATCCTGACGGGCGTCCCGGTCATCGTCACTCCGGACGTCATCGTGAAAAATCCGAACAAGGATGCTTTCATTCGGGTGTATTCCAACGGAAACATGTACGGCAGCCGCGGAACCAAGACTACGTTCCGCCACGTAGACAAAAAACTTTCCGACCGGGAAAACCAGAAAACCAGCCGCAAACCGTGAGTTCGTTCCACTCTTCTCCTTTGCTAAGCGCCGAAGGCATCTGCAAAACCTACAAAACGCGGACCGTTGTGGACCAGGTCAGCCTGAAGGTAGGCCATGGCGAAATTGTGGGCCTGCTGGGACCGAACGGCGCCGGAAAAACCACTTCCTTTTACATGGTAGCGGGTCTCGTACGCCCGGATGAAGGCCGCGTGATTTTTGCGGACGAAGATATTACGGAATTGCCGATGAACCTGCGAGCCAGGCGCGGCATGGGTTATCTGCCGCAGGAAGAATCTATTTTCCGCAAGCTTTCCGTGGAGGATAATCTTCTGGCCATTCTTCAGACCCGCAAAGACATGACTTCCCGCCAGCAAAAGGACCGCGCCGTAGAGCTGATGGACCGCTTCGGCATCACCAAGCTGCGCCGCTCCATGGCCATCCAGCTTTCCGGCGGCGAAAAGAGAAGGCTGACCATCGCCCGCGCCCTGGCTACCAGCCCCAAACTGCTGATGCTGGACGAACCGTTCAGCGGCGTGGATCCCATCGCCGTTTCAGACATTCAGAAAATCGTTATGGAACTGCGCGATACGGACGGCCTTTCCATCCTGATTACGGACCATAATGTGCGGGAAACCCTCCACATCGTGGACCGCGCCTACATTTTGTTTGAAGGGAAGGTGATCAAGCACGGTACTTCCGAGGAAATCGCCAACGACCCCATCGCCCGCAAGCAGTATCTGGGCGACCAGTTCCGCATGTAACTTTATTTTCCGTCTTTCCCATGTCCTCCCCGCAGAATACGATCGCCCTGGTTTTCGACTACGACCAGACCCTGAGTCCCTTCTACATGCAGGATCAGGCCATCTTCCCGGAATTCGGCATTTCTCCGCAGGAATTCTGGACCAGGTGCAACGCCACCGGAGAAAGAGAAGGCTGGGACGGAGAACTGATTTACATGAAAAGCCTGCTGGACGCCCTTTCCCTGGACCGCGTCAGCAACGCCCGGCTTACCCAGCTTGGAGAGCGCCTCACCTTTTACCCCGGTTTGCCGGACTTTTTTAACGCGTTCCCGTCCATGACCCTCTCCTCCCTTCATACGGATCTGGGCATCAGCATTGAATACTATATCATCTCCTCCGGTTTGAAAGCCCTGATTGACGGTTCCGCCCTACGCCCTTATTTCAAGGCCGTATTCGGATGCGAATTCAGCGAGGAGAACGGCTACATCAATTTTCCCAAGAGAGTCATTTCCCACACCACGAAAACCCAGTACCTTTTCCGCATCAACAAGGGAATGCTGGATTACGACCAGGACGTAAACGACCACATGCCGGAAGACATGCGCCCCATTCCTTTCGCCAACATGATTTACATCGGCGACGGCCCTACGGACGTTCCCTGCTTCACCGTCATGCGCCGGAACGGAGGCCACGCCGTAGCCGTATATAATCCGGAAGATGAAACCGGCCGCAGTTTCCGCAAATGCTATAACCTGGCCTCCAATTCCGACCGCGTGAATTTCATCGCCCCGGCGGATTACACGCCCGGCAGCCATCTCACCCGCCTGCTGTCCGGCATGGTCACGGATATCGCCAACGGCATTGTGCGCCGCCGGGACCGGGCTCTGGCGGATTCCTGTATTGCGGCTCCTTCCTTTTCCAAATAAAACCCGCTCCATTCCTCTCCCCGTCATGAACAGCCATTTCCACTTTCTCGGCATCTGCGGCACCGCCATGGGCGCGGTAGCCGCCGCCATGGCCCGCCGCGGCTTTACCGTCACCGGTTCCGACGCCAACGTCTATCCCCCCATGTCCACTTTTCTGGAGGAGGAAGGCATCACCCTGTTTGAAGGCTACAAGGCTTCCAACATCCCGCCGGATGCGGACGTCATCGTCATCGGTAATGCCATGAGCCGCGGCAATGAGGAGGTGGAAGCCGTGCTCCAACGGCGCCTGCGTTACCTTTCCCTCCCGGAGACGATGAAGGAATACTTCCTGCGCGGCAAGCGCAACTATGTGGTAACAGGCACCCACGGAAAAACCACCACCACATCCATGCTGGCGTGGCTGATGGAGGATTCCGGGCTGAACCCCAGCTTCATGATTGGCGGCATTGCCCGCAATCTCGGACGCGGGGGCCGTTTTACGGATTCCGATTTTTCCGTGCTGGAGGGGGACGAGTACGACACGGCGTTTTTCGACAAGCGTTCCAAATTTCTGCACTACCTCCCGGAACTGGTGGTCATCAACAACATTGAATTTGATCACGCGGATATTTACAATTCCCTGGAGGAAATCAAATTGAGTTTCCGTCGGCTGACCCAGATCATCCCCCGCAACGGCCTGGCCCTGGTCAACGCGGACGATCCCAACTGCCTGGACGTGGTTAAGGGGGCCCCGTGCCCCGTCAAGACGGTGGGCTTTTCCGACTCTTCCAACATCCGTATCCTGGATGTGGAGACCTCCACGGACGGCAGCCATTTCACACTGGAAGGAACCCGGTACTACGTACCGATGATTGGAGAGTTCAACATCCGCAACGCCGCCATGGCAATTGCAGCCGCACAATTTGCGGGACTGAACGTCAAGCAGCTGGCGGATTCCATGAGCCGCTTTGAAGGCGTGGCCCGCCGCCAGGAAGTCAAGGGGGTGGTCAACGGCATTTCCGTAGTGGACGACTTCGCCCATCATCCAACAGCCATCAAACAGGCCATCCTGGGCCTGCGCCAGCGCTATCCGGAATCACGCATCTGGGCCATTTTCGAACCGCGCTCCAACACCACACGCAGAAATATCTTCCAGAATGAACTGGCGTTGTCCCTCGCTACGGCGGATTTCCCTGTGGTAGCCGCCGTGGATCATCCGGACAAGGTGGCTCTGGAGGAACGCCTGGACCTCACCAAACTTTCCAACGACCTTTCCGCACTGGGCAAGGACGCTCTGATCGGCGGCCATGCCCAGGAAATCGTCTCTGCCGTCTGCAAGAAAGCCCAGCCGGGAGACGTTATTCTGGTAATGAGCAACGGCGGTTTTGAAGGCATTCACGCCAAATTGCTGGAAGCACTGAACGCCTGACCCTTCTTCATACATCCACTTCCAATGAAAAACGCATCCACCATCACCGCCTTCATCATCAGCTTCCTGGTCGTAGGCAGCCTGGCCCTGGTTTTCCTGTTCCTTGACAATAAGGAAGAGGAACCCGCCGCCGCTGAACCGGCGGCGCAAACGGAAGTACCGGCACGCCAGACGGTAACGCCCCAACCCACCGTCGACCCGCTTACCAAGGAAGATATCAGCCGGCAGACGGCTACGCCGCCCTCCCTGATCAATCTCAGCTCCCCCCAGACACTGGCGCAGGCAATTGCCAAAGTCATTCAGGACCGGGATGAGGACATCCTGAAATCCCTGGAAATCCAGCAGGCCGTGACGGAGAACCAGAGCCGCCTCATCCGGGAGCTCATGGAAGCCCGCCATATACGCCTTTCCTCTCCCGGCATCACCAGCATCGGCGCGAACAACCAGGGGGCCAATCCCACAGCCAGATACACGCTCAATTTCAGCAGCGGCGCGCGCGGCTACCTGGATATGAAGCGCAATGACAAGCAACAGTGGACGCTGGATACCCTCACTCTGCCCAGCAAGCAGGATCTGGCCAAGGACAAAGTCGCCCCCATGGCGATGAATGACCCCATGGGCATCGTCAGTTCCTTCATGGATGCCGTCGCCAAGGCGGATTTCCGCGGGGCGAGGAAGTTCGTGGACGGAACTAAAGTGCAGGATGCCACGGTAGCCGGTTTGTGCATTCTGTTTGAGGAGGGGGCTTTCCGGCTCCGGGAGGACGCTCCCATCAAAACCGCCTACGAAGCGCCCACCAATGCGGGGTTTTTCGTTCATCTTCAGGACGCCCAGGGCAGGAAGGCCGGCAATGTAGGCCTGACCGTGGCCAAAACGGACGGACAATGGCTGGTTGCGGAAGCTTCCCTGGACAGCATGCTGGAAGCCTATACGAAACGGCAGGGGGCCGGAGACGACATCTTTATCCCCATTGTAAAAAATCCCCAGGGCGGCGATTCCCTGGCCCTGTTCTTCGGCTTTAATGAAGATACCCTTTCCAAGCGTTCCGAACGCCAGCTGCAAATCGTAGCGGAAGCTATCAAGATGGACAGTGGCAAGAAGCTGGAAATCAGCGGCCATACGGATGACGTGGGGAGCGAACGCTACAACCAGGGGCTCTCCGAACGCCGTGCGGCCGCCGTGAAAGCCCAGCTCGTCCAGTTCGGCGTTCCTGCGGAAAGAATCGTTACCAAGGGATTCGGCAAATCTCAGCCGCGCCGAACCTACTCCCCCACGGCAGACGAAGAAACAAGGGATGAAGCCCGCAAGGAAAACCGCCGCGCGGAAATGTACCTGGACTTTTAAAAGAGTCATCAGAGAGCAGAGAAGGGGCAAGCCTTTCCAACTTCTCTATTTACTGTTGCCTGTCAATTATTAACCATATTCCATGGCTCGCCGATATGTCATCAGGCAGGATGCCGCGCCGGTCGCCCCCATCTCCGGGATCGACTACCGTACGGCCCTCAATGAAGAACAGTACGCCGCCGTTTCTTCAGAACCGGGGCCGGCTCTTGTCATCGCAGGAGCCGGATCGGGAAAAACGCGCACGCTGACTTATCGCGTGGCCTGGCTTCTGGATCACGGTACGGACCCATGGAACATTCTGCTGCTTACCTTCACCAATAAGGCGGCGCGGGAAATGACGGAACGGGTGCGTTCCCTGATTCCCCTGGACTTGTCCCGCCTGTGGAGCGGCACGTTCCATTCCATTGCCAACCGCATCCTGCGCCAGCATGCGGAATACCTGGGATATACGCCGGCTTTTACAATCATGGACTCCGACGACCGCAAATCCATGATTAAAAGCGTGGTCAAATCCCTCAAACTGGATGAGAAATCCACCCGCTTCCCCAAGCCGGAAGTTCTTTCATCCCTGTTCAGTCTGGCAGACAACGAGGGAGCCAATATCCGGGAAACGCTGGAAAACGCCTATCCCTACCTTTCCAACCACCTGGACGCCATCCTGGAGGTGCATGACCAATACGTAGCCCGCAAGCAGGAAACCAACAGCATGGACTTTGACGACCTGCTTCTCAACGTCGTGAGGCTTTTTCAGGAACAGGAGCACCTGCGTGCCCTGTACGGTTCCCGCTTCCAGCATATTCTGGTGGATGAGTACCAGGACACCAATTACCTCCAGAGCCGCCTCATTGACATGCTGGCCCGGGAACACGGCCAGCTGATGGTGGTGGGGGACGATGCCCAGAGCATCTACTCCTGGCGCGGAGCGGACATGGAAAATATTCTCAGCTTTACTACCCGCTATCCGGCGGCAAAGACTTTCAAGATAGAAACCAATTACCGCAGTGTGCCGGAAATTCTGGAGCTTTCCAACGCGGCTATCGCCGCCAACGAAGTTCAAATTGAAAAACAGCTCCGCTCCGTGCGGCCCACCGGGGAAATGCCCCCCGCCCTTGTCCCGCTCAACGACGACCGGATACAGGCCAAATTTGTCGTCCAGCGTATCAGGGATCTCATTGAAGAAGGCACGGACCCCAGTGAAATAGCCGTGCTTTACCGCGCCCACTTCCACAGCATGGAATTGCAAATGGAACTGACCCGCGGAGAAATACCTTTCCGCATCACCAGCGGCATCAGGTTTTTCGAGCAGGCCCATATTAAGGACGTGGTGGCATTTATGCGTTTTGTGGTCAATCCCAAGGATGAACTTTCCTTCCGCCGCATGGTGATGCTGCTGCCCGGCATCGGCCCTGGAATGGCCCAAAAACTCTGGATACGCTGGACCGCCTGCCCGGAAAGCCGGCAGGAAACCCCTCCGGAATCCTTTTCCGCCCTGATGTTGGATTTCCCGGTTCCTGCCAAATCCAGAACGGCCTGGACGCAGCTTTGCTACACACTGGATGAACTGGCCCCCGCCGGAAAGCTGGCCGGTCCGGCCTCCATGCTCCTTTCCATCAATGAGGCCGTGTACGACGAGTACATGCAGGCCGCATTCGAAAATTACGACCAGCGCAGGCAGGATCTTCTGCATCTGGCCGGATTTTCCGAACGCTTTGAATCCACGGAGGATTTTCTTTCCCAGCTTTCCCTTTTGGGCAACACGGATGATGAAAGCGCCGCGGCGGACTTCTCCGGCGGCTCCGTCACTCTGTCCACTATCCACCAGGCCAAGGGACTGGAATGGTCTGTCGTCTTCCTGATCGGCCTGTGCGACGGCATGTTTCCGCACCAGCGGGTAATTGACGACGGAGACCTGGCCGGGCTGGAAGAAGAACGCCGCCTTTTTTATGTAGGCATTACCCGCGCCAAGGACCAGCTTTACCTGACCTACCCCCGCTGGAACTGCCGCGCCCAGGGAGGAACCTTCATGCAAATGCCCTCCCGCTTTCTGGATGAATTCCCAGCCGGCCTGGTGGAAGAGTGGGAGGTGGAATAATCCAGCTCTCCTCTCCCGGGTTGTATCCGGGAAACGCCGGTTCTCAATCTTCTCCCGCCGGACAGGGAAAACGCGGCGCGGAGTTTCCGAAGGGTTCTTTTCCCACCCATTTGCATTCCTGCTTCCAACCCTTATCCGGAGATATTTCCGTCTTTCCCGGAAAAGGGAATTCCCTGATAACCCCGGCCACATTCCAAAAACCGTGACACCGCGGCTCTTACCGCATCCTTCCGTTTCTACCGCTGCGGTTCATCACCGCCATATCCAGCAAAACCAATAAGGGAAGGCCCTCTCCTAGGGAAGCTCCATCTGCATATGCGGGCCGCGTCAAAAAATACCCCGACCAGACTTTCATTCGCAAAGGTTTATGAGTCGCCCGCATTTATTCGGGCCATTCCTCCCGGCCTTCAATCTCGCCAAACTTCTAAATTAATCATGAAACCTATTAACAAACAATATATTCATCTATCCGGACAACGTTGAATATATCTCTCCATATGGAACCATTACCTCAGTTCCTGTTTCAGCTGGGAAACGCAGTAATCAGGATACACAAAAAATAACATAATACATTTGTTATTATTAAAATAGTCAATCTTTTACATCATAACAGACCTGACGTAAAATTTATAAAAATTTTAACTTTTAATATTCAGAAAATGATTCAGACAAAAACGGATAATCTCAACAAAAAAAATACTAAATTAAATAATTTCTAAATAATTTAATTTTTCCAATAAAATATGAATTATTCTCAATTTTATTAAAATTCTTTTCCGGCTCAAGACTGAAAAAAACTGTCATGATTAAATTATTTGAAGAAGAAGTATAACCAATTCATTATGAACAATTTTAATTATTATTTCCATTAATTTCTCTCATGTCATTCCGGTGAACGAACCGGAATGAGAATCATCTAAAATCTCGGGCGCCGTGATTGTCACGAACGCATAACCATCTAATCATTAAAAAAATAAAAAAGCATGAAATTAAGACTCCCACATATGCTGCTGGCGGCTGTTATCGCCTGCCTTGGCAGTTTCTCCGTTGCTACGGCAGCTGACTATGCAGTCAACAGTGCCGATGAATTCGTTACGGCCTGGAACCAGGCTGCCGCTTCCAATGAAGCTTCAACCATCACGATTACCGTACCTTCCGGCTCCGACAATATCACGCTGACCCAGGAACAACGAGCCCAGTTGAACGCCATCTCCGGGACGGGCAATGTTACCGTCCAAATGGCGGACGCCAGCAACCAACTGATTAATTTCAATTATGATCTGGTTAATAACCAGGTCAGCTTTAACGACATCACCCTAAAAGAACTCCCGGGAAGCGACAATGACATTGTGGTGGCGAATGCTTCAACTACCACCACTATTGACGGCAGGAATATTGCCATCAAGGGTGCGAATGATGCCGCCAATCCCAGGACAGTGGGAGCCACCGTCACCTCCACGAACGGACAGGTAGGCATCGGCGACAATGTTTCCATGGAAAAAGCCGTTACCGTCACCGGCCAGGCAACTCAAACCGTAGATCCGGCAACGCCGCCGACAGGACAAGCCTATACCAGGACGACGTACAATACTTACAATAATTCCAACGAACAGGCCGTGGTCCTGGGCAACAACGTCACGATGCAGGATACCGTAACGGCGACTGGTCAAATCGTCAGCGATCCGGCGTCCAAAGTTGCGCTGAACGGAGATGTGACCTCCACGGCGGGAATCGGCACCGTAACTACGGAACAGTTTGACGCCTCCAACACCCAGACCGGCAAAACCGTCATCGACTCTATGGATGACAGCGTCTCCGGCGGCATCATTCTTGGAGAAACCACAGCCGGGGCCGTCACCCTCAAAACTGAGGGCGGCAATATTTCCCTGGGAGACAATTCCATCCTGGATGGCACTACTGTTTCCGCAGAATCCGCCGACCTGAACAAAACCGTTTACAGCAATGACGGAGGCAGCTGGAATACCATCGCAAGCACGGAAAAGCTGGGCACCATCGAAGGCAGCGTCACGCTGGGTGAAAATACTACCGTCAAGGGAAATTCCACCCTGACGGCGGATGACAATATCGCCATCGGCAACAACAGCGTCATCACCGGCAATACCGCCGCTGACGGCGTGATCTCCGCAGGTGGCCAGATTTCCATCGGGGACGGTCCCCAGGTTTTGGATAACACCGCCACCAGCGACGGCAAAGCCGCCATCAACCTGGCGGACGGGCAAACCCTGTACATCGGCTCCGGAGCAATCCTTTCCGGCAATACATCCAACGGCGTTTCCGGTTCCGTGCAGGCGGGCCAGAACACCCGGATCAACGTTTATACGGACGCCACCGCCTATACCTTCATCAATGACGGCATCTCCACCGCGGCCGCCTCTTCCACGGCTGACGCCGCTCCGCTGGTTGCTGACCAGACCGTCATGACGAAGACCGGAGCGGGAACTCTCGTTTACGGCGGCACAGGAACCACCGATACGTTCGGAGGAACCTACCAGCAGCTTGAAGGCAACCTGATCATCGGCCATGCCACCTTCGGCGCCGTTGACTCCGCCACCGGAAAAGTCGGTCCGCTCCAGTCCATCGACGGCGCCGTAATGGGGACGGACGATACTGTTTACGACATTCGGACGGGACAGGTGACCCTGGCGAAGAATTCCACCATGAAGGGAGCTTCCGCCACTTTCGGAGGCGATTCTACCTTGCTGCTGAGCGACGGGTCCGTACTGGACTTCGGCACTCCCGCCACGTTCCAGGATAATTCCCGCGTAGGCATCCAGGTATCCGACGCCAGCGGCAATCCCGTTCCGCTCGCCCAACTCCGCAAGGGCACGGAAAGCGTGACGGTCACGCTGAACGGCACGGACATTTCCGGACGCCTGCTGAACAACGTATTCCTGAGCACCACCATGGCTCCGGGAACGGCGGAAGGCACCACCACCATCACCCAGGATATGAAGGGCATTGACGGTCCCATGTCCGGCTACAACGGCAACGTTTACACCGTAGCGGCCGCTCTGGAAAACAACCGTCTGAATGTGGCCGCCGGTTCTCCCGCCGCCCAGTTCTATGAAAACCTGTTCCGGGCCACGAGCGCGGATGAAGCGGCCCGCATCATCCAGTCCGTCAGCGGTGAACACGTGGTGAATTTCACTTGGGCAGCCAGCCGCACCGTGCGGAACTTCGCCGACCTGGGGCGCATTCAATCCGCCGCCTCCATGGCACGCCAGACGGAAGACACCGTTGAAGTAGTGGACGCCAAGGGTTCTCCGATCGCCCGCAAGACAATCGCCAGAGGCAACGGCAATATCTGGGTGGGCGGCATGGGAATCTGGGATGACCAGGATGCCCGCGACGGTGTTTCCGGGTATAAGTACAATGCCGGCGGTTATGCCGTAGGCATTGACTACAAAGCCGCTCAAGGTTCCCTGATCGGCATCGCCGCCGGTCAAAGCTTCGGCAGCTTCAAGGATAAGACGGGCATCGGCGCCGACTACGACGTCGATTCCTTCCTGGCCATGATTTATGGACGCATGCATCCCTTCAGGGACAGCAAGTTCACGCTGGACGGCTACGGCGCCTACGGACGTTCCCGTTTCAAGGGCGATTCCTACATGATGGGTTCCGCCGCCAATGGCAGAGCAGATACGGACACCTTCAGCGGCGGCCTGTACGGCACCTGGACGGAACGTTTCGCGCTCGGCAAAGCCTTTGTAACGCCTTACACAGGTATTGAGTTCATGACGTCCGAACTCAAGGGATTCTCTGAAAGCGGGCCTTATGGGCGCACTTTCGCCCACGCCCGGGCCCAGAACTGGACCATTCCTGTCGGCATTACGATCGCCCGTGCCTACCAGACGGACGGAGGCACCACCATCACCCCGGCCTTGACGGTAGCCGTAGCCCAGGATGTGAGCCGCATGAATCCGAAATCCAATGTCGCCGGCCCCCTCGGAACCTGGAACGCCCGCGGCGTCAATGTTGGCCGCACCGCATTCCGTTTGAATGCCGGCATTGATGTGCTCTTCTCCAACCAGTGGGGAGCACGCGTCTGCTACCAGTTCGAGACCCGCAACAAGCTGACCGCCCACGGTATCAACGGCGCCCTCAGCTATACGTTCTAAGTAGGAGAGCGCTCCAGCGCATGCTTTTACTTGGTTATGGTAGGCCCTTTCCCGACCCGCGCGGGAAAGGGTTTTCCGTATGTTTCCGCGTCCGTTCTTTTAATTCCTCTGCGGATTCCAAATCCGTACCCATATAAAAATGTTTCGTTGTAATAGGGTAAATGGATGTTGTATTGCATGGTGGTCTATTTTCTCATTTCTGATTTGTTATTATTCCAGTTATGTGTCTCCCTATTATGAAATTCCCGTAAGTTGTGATCCCATTATTTATCATCTCATGGGACGCGGAATGATGGAAGGGTTGATGCCTTATCGGGATTTGTTTGATCAAAAGGGGCCCTTCATTTTTTTGATATATGGCTTTTCCTACACCTTGTGTGGTTCTTACTGGCTTGTATTCGTTCTTGAGGTATTCGCAGTGACGGCCTCCATGATCTTTTGTTACAAGGCGGCCCTTCTCTTCGTATCTGGAAAAAAAGCGTTTATCGTTTCGCTGCTCATCCTTTATTCCATGTGCAGTTTCCACTATTATGCAGGAGGAGGTCATCCCTCCGAATTTATTCTGCCTTTCCAGTTTGCCGCGATTTATGGAGTGTGCCGCCTGTATCGGGATCCCGATCGCTTCGTAAGAACGGGCGTGGTGTTTGGCGCGGGCATCGGGATGGCGCTTCTGTTGAAATTCAACTTGGCCGCTTTTTGGTTCGTTCCCTTCCTGTATGTCCTATATCGTGCGCGGATGACCGGGAAGGCATGGATTTTTACAGGAAGCGTGGGAGGAACGCTCCTGTTGATGCTGACGCCCTGCCTCTGGTATTTTTACAGCCGCGGCGCGTTGCTGGATTTATATGAAGGATACATTGTTTTTAATGCCGGTTACGGCGCCGATGCGGTATCGTTCAAGGAGATGTGCCGGAATTATTCCCAATGGGTGAAAAGGGATATCATGTATCCTAGCATGTTGATGTACATCGTGGGAGGAGCGGGGGTGATTTTAAGCCGGATGCCCGCCAGGGAAAAGATTTATTATACAGCCGCTTTTCTGATTACCTGCATGGGCGTCCAGGGAAATGGAAAGACGCATTTCAACCATTACGCCCAGACACTTATTCCCTTCGCTGCTGTGGGATACCTGGTGGTGGCCAGGATGATCCATGTGGAAGAGGTTGTTTCCCGAAAGTGGCGCCGATGGCTTTTTCCTCTGGTTGTTGCGGGAGTGATGGCTTGCACCTTCCTGAATTGCGTGGATTTTTCATGCAGAAGCCGCGCCCGCGAATGGATGTCCGCTTTTGCTCTTCCAGATACCAGTGATGAACCGGGGGGGGAGAATGCTTGTGCAGTCCTTGGGCGGCATGCCGTATGGTTTTACTGTGTCAATGGTTTGGTGCCGCCCATACGCACGTTTACGATTTGCGCTTCCGACAAACAGGGTGCAGAACGGGAAAGGATGCGTCAGTATCAGGAAATCCGCCGCGGAAAGATAGACTATGTGGTGATAGCGGGAGAATACTTCAAGCCGGACAACACGGAATCTCCCTCCCTGAGGGCTATGCGGGATTTGCTAAGTACGGAATATTGCCGGGAACGATCCTTTTTCAGAGAAGTGACGAACTTGGATATTTACCGCCGTGTGAAGAGGGATTAATGCCCCAGTTCTTCCATGATGCGTTCTGCAAGAGCCCGGGGAGAGTCGGAAGGGGAAGCCGGAAGTTGCCGGAGCCATTGTTCGCGTTTCAGCCAGGTGCGCTGCCGTTTGGCGTATTGCCGGGTGGCGAGTGCCAGCTGGATCTGGCAGTTTTCATGGGAAATTTCCCCGCGCAGCATGCTTCGTATCAATGCCAGGCCCAGGGTGCGTTCCGCTGTGGCGGAGCATGGGCCGAGGGAAGCCGCTTCCTCCACCGCGCCCTCCTGCATCATGCGTGCGGCACGGCGGGCGATTCTTCCGTCCAGTTCAGAAACATCCCTGCTGATGACCCAGCCGGGTCCACGTGGCGGGGCCAGCCAGTTCCTCTTCCAGAAGGAAAGAGGTTTCCCTCCGGCAAGGACGATTTCCAGATTGCGTTCCACATAACGCCGGTTGGCGGCATCCGTCGAGGCCGCTCCTTCCGGGTCCAGGGAAGAAAGCCTGGCGTATAGCGCTTCCGTGGAACAGTCCGCGAACGAGGCGCGGAGAGCAACGTCCCCCGGCGGCGCTTCCGACAGGCCGTGGGAGAGGAATTTAAAGTACAGGCCGGAACCTCCCGTGACGATGGCTATTTTCCCGCGTGCGCGGATTTTTTCCATGCAGCGCATGGCGCGGTGATAGTGTTCCGTGGCATTCCAGTTCCTTTGGACGGGAATAATGGAAACCATGTGGTGGGGAACCCGTTCCCGGTCCGCCGGGGAAGGCGCCGCCGTCAGGATGGGCATTTCCCGGTACACCTGGTAAGCGTCGGAACTGACAATTTCTGCGTCCAGCATCTCCGCCAGTTCCACGGCTGCCGCGGATTTCCCCGACCCGGTGGGACCTGCCAGGAACAGGGTCATGGGAAATGCTGCCTGATTGGGTGGAAAAGGTTCAATCATAACATGGAGTGATGACGGATAGAGCTTGTTGTTTTTGTGAGGCCCTAAAGACTGCTCCTGCTTAAAAGCTGTTGGAGGAAGCGGAAAAGCGGAGGCGAGATGGCTTCATATCCCAGGGCGTTGAGATGAAGGCCGTCCCAAGTATAAAGGCTGGCATCCTTTCCCGGAAGGAAGAAATGAAGGGGGAGGACATGGACATTTTTTCCAAAGTCGTGTTGGAGCAGACAATTTCTGAAGGTTTCCATGCGCGACCCTTTTTGCGCGATAAGCGGGGGGATGACAATGATGGCGGTCGTCTCCGGGCTGTAAATCTCCCTGATTTTTTTGACGATGGCCACGTTTCCCTGAAAAGCCGTCCATCCCAGGCTTTTTTGCACTCCCAGATTGTTGACCCCCGAATACAGGACGATTATTTTGGGAGTCAGCGGGCTTGTCAGGCCGTCATTGATGCGCCAGAGCAGGTTGCCCGTGGTCTCGCTTCTGGTTCCCAGGTTGAGGCATCCCAGAGGGGAAAACCAGGTTTCCCAGGAACGTTTCCCTTCTCTCAGCCAGAATTCCATGGTGGAGGAGCCCAGGAACAACACGGGGGCATGGGGATTCAGCCGGGCGTTGCGTTTGTCCTGCCGGTGTTTTTCCAGCAGGGCGCCCTGTTCCGGGGAATAGGGCAGGGGATGGACAGCCAAATGGTAACGGTAGGCGTGTTTGGCGCACCAGACGGCGCCTAATGCGGCCGGAACGGTTAAAAGAAAAAAGAGAATACAGGCCTTAATTTTTTTTGGGAACATGGGTGATGCGGTCGTTGGCGACATAGGGCAGGCAGGCCGGGAAGAGTTTTCTCAGGAAAAGGTAGAATGCGACAACAAGGAAAATGATGGCGGGGATTAATACAAAGGGAGCGAAAAAGGATTGTTTCCAAATATGGGTGGGGATCAACATGATTAAAGGGTAATGAAGAACGAATATCAGGAAACAGGCGGGAGCATAGTTGGACAGCTTTCTGGCGACGGGAATTTTCTTTTCCAGCCAGATTCCAAGGGCCATGAGAAGAAGCGCTCCGAAGACAGGGCAGAGGGAATTCAAATGGACAGCCGGCCAGGAGATATTCCATACTCCATAAGATGCCAGTATTTTGTGCATGTTCCATTCCGGGTTATTCTGGCAGACGCTTAAATAGTTGGTGATGCTGAGCAGAAACCCGGCGCCTACGGCGAGCAGGACGAAGGGAGTAAAGGAATTTTTGTAAAAGTGTTTTACTTCAGCCAGTTTGATGGAAGACAGGAAAAGGCCTAGGCTGAACAGGGAGACGGTGAATGGAGCAAGAGTGATTTTGTTGGACGGCACGGGGTATTGGAGCCAGTCCGTGCTGAAGCAAACCAGGATCAGGACAAAAACCGGATATTTCAATTTCAACAGGATGGGAGAAATGAGGGAGCAGAGAATAATATCCCTCAAAAACCATGTGGGCGGAGAAAAGGGCTCTCCCGTCAATTCATTGATGGAAAAAGGAATAAAATCGGGAGTGAAAAGGGAGCGGAAGCCTACAAGATTGCATAAGTATTCCGGCAATTCCATATTCATGATTCCCGGATGGAGGAAAGAGATGACTACATTCCAGAACAGAAAGGGAATGAGAAGCGTATAACTCCGTTTGAACGCTTTTTTCCAGGAATTATTCCGGCCCATGAAATAACCTGCCAGAATCAGGAAAAATGCCACGCGGCCGTTGAAAACCGGAAGCTGGAACAGGCTGGCGAAAGAAAAGGCCGGCGCGTGGACGCATACAATCAGGCATGCCGCGAGGAATCGGGATATGTCAATCCAATGTTCCCGGGATGAGGGTAATAAAATTGTAGGATTTTGCGGTGTCATGAAAGAGTCTGCCTTTGGAGCCCCCTGAGGCAGGCAGGGGAAATGCTCAAGGGCAGATGGCTTGTTGTGTTTCCCGGGGATGTTTGAGACGTTCGGGGAGCGGTTTATTTACTGCGGGATTTCCGATGGCCAGGCAGCCGGGAGGCACATCCCGGGTGACGACGGCTCCTGCGGCGACTACGGAGCCGGAGCCGATGGTGACTCCTTTCAAAATGGTGGCCCTGGCTCCGATGAAGCATCCTTCCCCGATGGAAATGGGCTGCCCCTGTTCGGGCTGCCCCAGAGTTGATCCCCACCTGGAGCCGCTCCGGGGATAGTGCATGTCGTTGTCCAGAATCAGCGCGTCCGCTCCTATCAGCGTGTGGCGTCCGATGCGGATGCCGTTGACGCAGACCAGGGCGGCTCCGCTGATGCCGCAGCCGTCCTCCAGAATGATGCTTGCCTGATTGGAAAGGGCGGCCAGGCAGGTGTGATGGGAAAGTACCGGATTCATCCGGGTCAGGGAGTGGATGGTGACTCCGTTGCCGATGGCGATGGACGCTCCCGGGAATTTTTTAATGAGGGGAAGCCCGGAAAGAATGACGCCCGTTCCGGTGCGCACCCCCTTGAGCCTGAGCAGCAGACGCCCTATTCCTGAAAGCAGATGGATAAGGAATAATTTCATCAGCGTGAATACAGCATGGTATGATAACGTGACAGGCACCCGGTTACTGTCTGCTTTACGTCCAGCAGGCGGCGGCATTCCTGATGCCGCTCCATTCCCATGGACATGGCCTTATCCAGGCTGGCTGAAAGTTTCTGCGCGGCCTCCCTGATGGCGTCGCTGTTGCGGACCGGGACAATATAGCCGGATACGCCGTCCTGGACATATTGAGTCTGCCCGCCTTCTTCCGTGGTGATTACCGGAAGGCCCATGACTCTTGCCTCCTTCACGATATTGGGGCAGCAATCCCCCAGGGTGGGATGCACCAGGAACCACGCCGTGGAGAGGCGCTGCTGGAGTTCTTCGCGGGAAATGCCGCCCAGCCAGTGGATATTGGGGGTGGACCGGGCTTCCAGCCTTTCCCTGAGGGCGCCGTTGCCCGCCACGAACAGCTGGACATGGGAAAGGGACGGATGCGTGAAGGCCTCCACCAGATAGGAGATGCCCTTCAGTTCGTAAATGGTTCCGGCAAAGAGGCAGGAAGGTTCTGGAGACGGGCTTCTGTCAAGATGGTAAAAGGAAGGTTCCACGCCGTATTCCATGCAGGACAGGCGGGCCTGGGGGGCAATTTCCGCAACGCGGTCGCATGCCCAGGGGGATTCGCACGTGATAAGATCATAATGTTTGACGGCCATGCGTTCCCAAAGGGCCTGCATATGGAGGAGGAAGGCCTGCGGAGCGCGCTGGCAGTAGGCGGTGAGGGCCCCCTGGTAGGAAAGGATCTTCTTTCCCCGGAAAGCAATCCCCGCCAGAGCGTAAGCCTGCTCCACGCCCCATACGTGCAGGAGGTCCGGCTGGATAGCGTTCAGGGTCTTGCGTATTCTCCGGACGGTCAGGAAATGGGCCGTCAGGATATTTTTGCCCATGCTGCCCAGGGGAAGAATATGGATGGTCTGGTTGCGCATCCGGATAGTTTCCGCGGCGGAAACGGCTTTGCTGAGAGTAATCCAGTGGATGTCAAAATCTTCCTGAGATTCCAGAGCATGGAAAAGGGAAAAAATCCAGGGAATCGCACGCCGGTCCTTGTTGCGGAAAGACGTCAGCAGCCGGCCCAGAGGGAGATCCGCTGCTATGGCTAATACGGGACGGGGGCGTTTGGGCGTCATGGATTGGGAAAAAGGGGCAAGGGGTTAGCAGGTGGATAAATGGTCCGGAACGATGGAGGACGCGAACGGAGACTTTTTTCCCGGACGGATGGAGGAAAAAAGCAGTTCCTCCCACTTCCTGTCTACTGCGTCGGGGGCGTAACGGGCTTCCCATTGCGGGAGGCCCTTACGTCCCAGTGTTTCCCGTGTTGTTTCGTCCGTCAGCGATTCCACAGCTTTTTCCAGCGCGGAGGGGGATGCGTTTTTCAGGACGATTCCCCCTTCCAGGGTGGAAAGGGCTCCTGCATCCGGAGCGAACCAGGGAACGCCGCATGACATCGCCTCCAGAATGGAGAGGGGCTGCTGTTCCTGGAAGGAGTAAAGAAAAACGGCATTGCTTTCCGTAATGGCGGCTTCTACCTCCGGACGCGGGAGCCTGTAGAGAATCCTGAATCTGGGGTCATCCCCGATAGCCTGTTCCATTTGTTCCGCATAGGAATTGCGCTGGGGAATGAGAAAAAGAAACGTGATCTGCTGAAGATGGGTGCGTTTCACATGGCGGATGAAGAGAAGCTGCCGTTTCCTCATGCTGGCGCTGGCGGGGCAGGTGAAAACGGGGGCGGAGGAAAGTCCGTATTTTTCCCGGAAAAAAGGAGCGGTTCTTTTCAGAGCCGGGAATGTGTTGGGAATGCAGGAGTAATGGGCAAGTTTGCGTCTGGATGCGCAGTAATAATCAAAGCTCTTGAAAAGTGTTCCGTAAGGGTCGAGAAAAACGAGACGGTTTAACGGTGATTTCCGGCACACGTTGAAGATATCCCTGCGTATTTGAAAAAAGGAGCAGAGCCATTTTTTCAAGCCGAAAAAAGGAGGATGGTTAAGGCGGAAAAAAGAGCGGAAGTTGGTAGCTGTTCCATGGGAGCGGAGGAAAAACGGAATGCCTGAATCCCGCGCCGCGTCCAGCAATTCTTCCCGGCACCAGTCCGCCCAGGAGTGGTAAATGATAACATCCGGCCGGAAATCTTTCAAAAACCCGTTCAGGTATTCTCTTAAACGGGCGCTGTCCTTCGTCAGGGTGTCCGGCAGGGTTGTGAGAGGGCTGTATGGGCGGGAGCGGAAAGGCTCCTCCGGTGAATCCAGCGGGCGGGTGAGGACGTGGATATCCCAGTTCAGAGAGCTCAGGCTGCAGGCCATTTCATAGGCAGCCATGCCTACGCCTTCTTCCTCCGGAGGAAAAACATATGTAACGATGAGAATCCTGCCCTTGCTCACGGGCGGTAATGTAGATGAAAAGAAGAAATAAAACAAGGACACTTTATGGAACTGTTCCGGTCCATGGAACCTGTAAAAATGAGGAATTTGTTTTTTAACCGATGAGCGGATAAGAAGGCGTCATGGGAACAGGCGATTCTGCCCGGTTTCTATCCCCTGTGAGGGCCTGTTGGCTGAGGATTCGTAAAAAGATATTGATGCGGCAGGATGTTGTGCTAGATTGGCACCGCTTTCCGTACCCGTATGGCCGCAATATGCCGTTGGTATATTGCCGGTTGAATAAATAATCCGGTTATTAATAAAACAGATATTTTTAACTTCTCCCGGGAAAGGATAAGGTTGATGGAATAAATAACATGGAAGAATCCCGCGTAAAGAAAAGCCTGTTGAACGCCAGGGTCAATCTCATTTTTTATGTTTTGATTCTTCTCATTTCCTTTTTTTCAAGGAAGATATTCTTGAATTGCCTAGGTGCTGATTTTGTCGGTTTGACGGGAACGTTAATGAGTCTGCTGAATTTCCTCAATTTGGCGGAACTTGGCATAAGCACGGCTATCGGGTATGTGCTTTACAAGCCGATTTTTGAACATGATGAAACCAGGATTAATGAAATTATCTCCGTGCTGGGATACATGTACCGGTGGATAGGGCGGATAATCATTGCGGCTGGAGTAGCGCTTTCCTGTTTCCTGCCGGTTATTTTCCCTTCCACAGGTTTTTCCTATGGAATCATCTATTTTGCTTATTATTCCTTTCTGGCCTCTTCCCTGATCGGGTATTTTGCCAACTACAGGCAGACCCTTTTGGGAGCGGACCAGAGGAATTACGTAGTGGCGTTTTATTTCCAGACGGCATCCATCATCAAAATCATATGCCAGATGCTGTCTGCATGGTATACGGGAAGCTATTATTTATGGATAGGGATAGAGCTGTTCTTCGGCATTATTTATTCCTTCATCCTGAATTGGAAGATCAATCAGGTCTATCCCTGGCTGAAGAGCAATGTGGCCCTGGGGAAGGAGCTGTTCAAAAAATATCCTGAAGTCACTAAATACACCAAGCAGTTGTTTATGCATCGGCTGGGAAGCTTTTTCCAGTTCCAGATGACGCCGTTCCTGGTATATGCCTTTGTTTCCCTCCAGATGGCGGCCTATTTCGGCAACTATTCCACCGTTGTGGAGAAACTGCACCTTCTGGTCAATAATATGCTCGGCAGTACGGAAGCCGGTGTGGGCAACTTGATTGCGGAGGGAAATGCGGGAAAAATCCGCAAGGTGTTCAGTGAATTGTTTTCCCTGCGCATGCTGATTGCCGGGACGGTATGTTTCCCCTTTTACCAGCTTTTGGAGCCATTCATCACGCTTTGGCTGGGGGCGGAATATATCCTTCCCCGGGAAATCATGCTGCTGCTCGTTATCAGGCTGTTCATCACCATTACGCGGGGGGTTGTGGATCAGTTTTTATACGGTTACGGTTTGTTCTGGGATGTATGGGCTCCTCTTGCGGAAAGCGTGATCAACATTTCCGTGGCGATCATAGGAGGTTACTTATGGGGATTGCCCGGCGTTTTGCTGGGGGGCATCTCCAGCCTGATACTTATTGTGGGCATATGGAAGCCTTTCATGCTGTATAACTGGGGATTCAGAAAAAATGTGATGAGTTACTGGTTCCAATTCGGTTACCAGCTGGCGCTGGTTTCGATTTCGGCCGTGTTCATGGGCTGGATCTGGAAATTCGTTCCCCTGCAGCCTTCCGCGTCTTTCTTTTCCTGGTTTTTATGCGCCTTCCTCATGGCCGTTTCTTATGGCGGAGTGACGGTTCTTTTAATGTATTGCGGTACGCAGGGCATGCGCGGAATGGTGCGCCGTGCGCTGGAGATGGCGGGAACCCGGTTGCCGTGGCGGAAAAAAACTGAATAGGGACGCAGAGGTGTTGCCGGGCATCGGGAATGGGGACGCTGCGTCATTTATGCTCAATCTTCAGTAGTCGTTTCGGCTTCCGGGTCAACAAAATCCTCCACCGCCTCGGAGACAATGATATTGCTCTCCATGGAGGAAAACCCGTAATACGCCGGATTGACATTATTGCAATGCAAGTGCATCGTCGCCGGAAGGAACGCTCCGGCCAACGCCCAGCTGTTGGCATTCTCCATATCAAGATAATATCCGGAAAAGGGATAAATATTCTCAAAGCAATGGACTCCCCTCACCGTGGCGATCTTGACGCAGCCGCGGGTGGAATTCCCGCCATGCAGCAGCCACAACGCTCCCCTGTCTTCGGTATCATATCCTCCGTCCTGGTATTGCTCGTAAACCACCGCGTACACGCAGACGGGATAACCGTTATTGGAAGACGTCTCCGGCGCGAGGGCCTGCGTCGTCTTCATCTTCCATTTCTGCTCGGCATTGGAATAATAAATCTCCCGGACACGAATGTGATACCCCCCTGCGGCCGCGTCCCGGACATGATCAAACGTAATATCGATAATCTCCCCAATCCTGTAGCCGCCCGCCGCCTGATCCGGCACCAGCGTAAATGCGTCCCTGTCCCTTCCCATGCGCACGACCGTT